>JAIMBJ010000017.1 GCA_023511455.1 Bacillota bacterium | reverse complement strand
CATAGAACGTCCCAGCCCCTCGGCGGTGTGTGGAAAGAGTGTATCATGTTCTCTTTCCCACGTCTATACTAACAGAGCGCAAGCGAAGCATCTCAGAGCCACACAAGATTCTTCGCTTCGCTCAGAATGACAGGATTTGTCTCTTCAGGTTACAAACTGTCCAGCAGCCTTTCCACTGCGTAACTCCTGAGGGGATTAGAACGGCGTTCATGCGGGTTGGGGATGGGGGAGACACGCGGGTGTGCCCCTGCGATGGGACAATGGGTTCAACGGCGCGGTAGGGGCAACCACAAGGGGTTGCCCCCCTTCGGTACGGTTGACCCTGTGTGGTGTAAACCGTTAATTGGAGGGCGGATGTATCTGTTGCCAGAAACCGGCGTCGGGCAGGAAGTGCAGGCGGCACGCGGGCACGTCGCGCGCCAGCGCGGACACCACGTTCAGCATCCATTCCGCCACCTGCGCCCCCTCGGCAAACTGCAGGCTACACTGCAGCAGGGCGCGCAGGGCGTCGCCGCGCGACAGGGGTTCCACGCGGTGCTGGGCGGCGTGTTTCAGCAGGTAGATGGCGTGCAGGGGGGCGTGCAGGTTCGCGCCAGCGCGGGCGAAGTCGCCCCAGAAGGGGGTTCCGTACACCTGCCAGCCATCTGGCGTGCGGCGCACCGCCACCAGTTCATCGCTCAGAACCTCCGCGAGGTCGCACAGCAGGCGCGCCACCGTGCTTTTGCCCGCGCCCGAACGCCCCGCAAACAGGTATCCGCGCCCCGCGTCGCGCACCGCGGCGGCATGAAGGATAACCCCCTGGCGCTGGGGCAGGTACAGTGCCAGCAACGCCCGCAGGAAGGAATCGACGGCGTAGGGACTGTGCAGGCAGGTGACCTCCGCGCTGTCGGCGTCGGGACTGACGTCCGCCACGAAGGTGTCGTATACGAATCGCCAGCCGCCCTCGGCTGGGCGCACCTTCACGCTCTCGATCCGGGCGCGGGTGGGTGGACTGGCGATGGGTTGCAGGCGGATGCGGATGTGGGGCGATGGCTGTGCGCTGCAGACGAACGCCTCGTACCGCTCCTGCACGAGTTGCGACAGGAA
Organism: Bacillota bacterium; assembly: GCA_023511455.1. Classification (NCBI taxonomy): domain Bacteria; kingdom Bacillati; phylum Bacillota; species Bacillota bacterium. Next base: position 65,777 of record JAIMBJ010000017.1, on the reverse strand, counting down.
CGCGGGGTCGGGGCATTCCAGCCTCAGTGCGATATCCGCGATGGAGAGAGAGAGGTGATTCATAGGCTTTCCTTCCCCCTATCAGATTCTACGCTTGCGCTCAGAGTGACGTTCTTTGTCATGCTGAACGAAGTGAAGCATCTCTGAGATTCTTCGCTTCGCTCAGAATGACAGTGGTGGTGGCCCCCTTTGTCATGCTGCACGGAGTGAAGCATCTCTGAGATTCTTCGCTCGCGCTCAGAATGACAGTGGTGGTGGCCCCCTTTGTCATGCTGAACGGAGTGAAGCATCTCTGAGATTCTTCGCTTGCGCTAAGAATGACGTTCTTTCAGAATGACATTCACCTTTTCTATGGTACCCGAACATAAGCGTTGCCCGGCTGTCGGCGCACGAGGTTGTGCATTTCCAACAGCAGCAGTTCCGCGTTCAATTGGGCGACTGGCAGGCGCAGTTCATCGGCGAGCGCATCCACGTGCTTGGGCGTGAGCGACAACGCTTGCAGCACCTGCTGTTGCACGGGCGTCAGGGTGGGCAGGGCGGCGCGTTCCGGAGGGGGTTCGGGCGCAATGCCCAGCGCGCGCACGATGTCCTCCACGCTGTCCACGAGGGTTGCGCCCTGCTTAATCAGCTGGTGGCAGCCTGCGCTGTGTCCGGTGTCGATATTGCCGGGCACGGCGAAGACCGGTTTGCCCTGTTCCAGTGCGTGGCTGGCTGTAATCAGCGCGCCGCTATCGCATGGAGCCTCCACCACCAGCACGCCCAGCGCCAGCGCGCTGACGAGGCGGTTTCGGGCGGGAAATCGCCACTGGTCGGGCTGGATGCCGGGCGGATATTCGGAGATGAGTGCGCCTTGCGTGGCGATACGCTGGAACAGTGCCGCCGATTCGGCGGGGTACGCCACGTCGATGCCACAGCCCAGCACTGCGATGGTACGTCCGTTCGCCCGCAGTGCGCCGGTATGCGCGGCGGTGTCGATGCCCCGTGCGCCCCCGCTGACGATGGTGAGCCCGTAGCGGGCGAGTTCGCGCCCCAGTTTCTCGGCGACGGTGCGTCCATAGGAGGTGGGTTTGCGCGTGCCCACGATGGCGATGGCGAAGCGGTCGCGCTCCTGCAGGCTGCCGCGCACGAACAGCAGGGGCGGGAAGTCTACGATCTCGCGCAGGGGGGCAGGGTAGTTCTCGTCGCGCCAGGTCAGCAGTCGGGCGTTCGCCTTTTGCCAGCGTTGCCACTGTTCTGGGGTCAGGTCTGGGGCGTTCAGGATGCGCGCGGCGGCGGCTTCGGTCATGCCCTCAATGCGCAGCAGGTCGGTACGTGAAGCGTGGAAGAGGTCTTCGGGTTTCTCGAAGCGCTCCAGCAGGTTCAGCAGGCGGCGTGGAGGAAGCTCGAGATACGCCAGTCGGAGCAAAGCACGCAGGCGAGCTTCCTCCACCGTTCGGACACTCCTGTTAGTATCCGTCTTCGCCGCGTCCCGGTGCTCCGCCGCCGCGGCGTCCTCCCAATCCACCAGGCACGCCGGGCACTCCCATGCGCTGTTGCTGCGTGGGCGTGGTAGTGCGTTTGCGCAGGGTGTTATCCACGATGAAGGTCCACGCATATTCGGTGCGGTTGCCGCGCCAGTCCTCCGCGATGACCTTCACGGTGTGTCGCCCGTCGGCGAGGGGTTTAACGGTTGCTGCCCCTGCGGGCTGTCCGGTGGGCGAAGCGGATGCTTCTCTGGTATCCCACAGGTAGCTGATTTCTCCCTTGACGAGGTCGAACTCATATTTCACGGGCTTATCGTCCAGCAGGAACTGGATGGTATCGGTTTTGATACCCGAGCCGTCGTCGCTGATGAGCGCACGGAAGCGGATGGGCGGTTGTCCCGACATGGCGACACCGCGCGTTGGTTCCAGCTCGGTGATGGTGGGCGGGATGCTGTCGGGTGCATCGGCGCGGAAGGTGGTGAGACTGCCGTCATCCGACACCACATACAGCGTGCCGTTTGCCACCACTGGCGGCGCAGTGATGTCGGTAAAGGAGGGACGCTCGGGGGTGGAGGAAGACGACTGTAAGAGGTACTTCCACAGGACGGCTCCGTTCGAAGCGTCCAGAGCGTAGATGCCACCCCGCGTCGTGCCGATGATAAGCACATTCCCTGCCAGTGTGGGTGGAGCGACCGGCTGGTTGGTGAACACAGGCTCTTTGCTGTTCCACAGCAGTTTGCCCGTGTTGTCGAACGCCCACACGCGACCGTCGCGCGTCAGCACGTAGACCATGCCATTGCCTGCAATCGGCTCCGTCACGATGTCGTCGGGCAGGGTACGCGCCCACAGCTGTCGTCCGCTGCGCGCCTGCAGCACCTGCAGTGCGTTTGAGGAAACGACATACACATTGCGGTCTGCCACCACCGGCGACAGGGCATACAGTGTGCCCGGCAGGCGTGTTCGCCACAGGAGCAAGCCTGTTGCTGCGGCTGCGGCATACAATGTCTGGTCTGCGGAGATGAAGTACACCATGTCATCCGCCACAGCCACTGCGCCGTTGACGGCATCCAGCGTACGGAACCCCCCGCGCCAAACCGGTTCGCCTGTTTTGGCGTTAATCGCGTAAACCTTTCCGTCAGCAGCCCCGAAGTACACAACGTCGTTCACCACGGTCGGTGGGGACAGTATCGCCCCCTGTGCGCGGAAGGACCAGAGATATTTGCCAGTGGGCGCAGAGAGGGCGTACAGGTTGCCGTCCGTGGCTCCGACGTACACGATGCCTTCCGACACCGCGGGGGTGGTGCGGAACTGTGCATCCAGCGGCTGGTCTGCCGGATAGCGCCATAGCACACGTCCTGTTTCCGCATCGAGCGCGTAGAAGCGGTCACGGCAGGCGTAGTAGATGGTGTTGCCGACGATGGCGGGCGCTGCCGAGTTTTGCGGTGCGGGTGAGGCGGTGAATCGCCAGTACATCGCGACCGGCATCTGAATACCTCCCGGCGCGATACCGCCATGCGTGGGGGAGAAGCGGTAAACCTCCACATCCTGAGCAAGTGCTGCCGACGCCACCAGAAGCACCAGTGCGCACACTGGCAGCGCGCGAGTCCATCCTGCAGAGATGAAGCCCTTCAAGCGCATTCGCATAGTCGTCTCTCCTCGCCTCGGGTTTGTTTGCAGACGTACCATCCAGTGGGTACGGTATATCATACAGCGGGGCAGGTTCAGATTCCTGCTATCCCCGCGCAATTTAGACGAGGGCAGGCTCCGGCAGGTTACCTCAGGGCAAAGCGTTGTGCACGCGGCAGTGGGCGCGCCCTGGGAATGCTGGAGCCTGCTGGCGGAACCTTTTGGGCGGTCCACCCGTATATATGAGTAGCGCATGTCCTCCTTTTCACTCTGTCCATCACATCGATGGAGCCTGCTACACAGAGCGTTCGCCCAACCCCGACGCCTCTGGAAGCAGGCGATTTTTTCGTGCGGGCTTGCTTGCTTTTTACTTCCACAGTACAATAGAACCATCCTCTTTCAGGAGGGGATTGCGGTGTCCTCTTTGTGGGATGTTTTGACGCCCTTGTTGCTGGCCTGTGTGCTGGGGGCGGTGGTGGGGCTGGAACGCGAGCTGCATGGCAGACCTGCTGGTTTGCGCACGCATATCCTGTTGTCAATGGGCGCGGCGCTGTTTGGCATGGTCTCCGCGGGCATGAAGGGCGCGAATACCGACCCCACGCGCATCGCCGCGCAGGTGGTAACAGGTATCGGATTCATCGGTGCAGGAACAATCATCCATCTCGGGGGCACGGTACGCGGGTTAACCACCGCCGCGAGCATCTGGGCAACCGCCGCTATCGGGCTCGCAGTCGGATTGAACCGGCAGTACTGGTTGATGGCGATGGTGGCAACCGTGATGGCTTTCCTGACACTGACGCTGGTGCATCTGCTGGAAGGTTTTCTCAGGCTGAAGCGTCGGGTGCGGGACCTGGAGGTGGTGGCGCGAGAGGAAGAGGCGGTGATTGAGCCTCTGCTCGATATACTCTCCGCGATGCGGGTGGATGTGCAATCCGTTCGTATTCTGCCCACATTGCTACCCGGTACCCGTCGTTATGAGCTTTCGCTGGACCTGCCGGCGCGGGTTTCTGCGCAACAGGTTCTGGGCAGGGTCGCGCAGTGTCAACAGGTGATAGAGGTGAAGTGGGACTGATGCCGACGTTACTGGACATAAAGCTTGTGGACGAAATCGTGGGCTGCGCACTTCGTGAGGACGTTGGTACGGGGGACATGACCACCTTGTTGACGGTGCCGCCAGGCACGGAGGCACTGGGCGAGTTCATCGCCACGCAACCGGGTGTGCTGGCGGGGTTGGTGGTGGCGGAGCGGGTATTTTACCACTGCGACAGTCGGGTACAGGTGGAGCCGATGTTGAAAGAGGGTCAGCGTTTCGACGCGGGTGCGGTGCTGGCTGTGGTACGCGGAGAGGCGCGGGCAATTCTCGTCGCCGAGCGGGTTGCGCTGAACTTTCTGCAGCGATTGAGCGGCATCGCCACGCTGACCGCACGCTTCGTGGAGGCAGTGCGCGACCTGCCGGTGCGAATCTGTGATACGCGCAAGACGACGCCCGGATTGCGTTATCTGGAACGCTACGCGGTACGGGTGGGAGGCGGCTTCAACCACCGCTTCGGGCTGTACGACGCGGTATTGATTAAGGACAACCACATCGCGGTGTGTGGGGGCATCACGGAGGCGGTGCATCGCGTGCGACGCACATTGCCACACACGATGAAGATAGAGGTGGAGTGCGGTACCCTCCAGCAGGTTCAGGAAGCGCTGGAGGCAGGAGTGGACATCATCCTGCTGGATAACATGACGCTGGACGACCTGCGCGAGGCGGTACGGATGGCTAAAGGGCGGGCTTTTCTGGAAGCCTCGGGCGGGGTGCGTCTGGAAACGGTGCGCCCAATTGCCGAGACGGGGGTAGACGCCATCTCGGTGGGCGCATTAACGCACTCCGCGCCCGCTATCGATATCAAGCTCGAGCTGCGGTTGGCTTGAGCCGATTTACACACGCCGGGCACGCATTCGCGCTTCGCGCCGGGCGGCTTTCTGCTTCTCCTCTTTGCGCTTGCGTCGCTGACGCAGCTCCCTTTGTCTCATGCGCATGGCATCGCCTCCTTTTGTGTTTCCCCAGGCGGAGATTTTACACAGGACAGGGCAAAATGTCAAACTGCCTGCCCCGTTCTCCAGCCCCTGTTCCCCACTGCTTGCATTTTCTCGGTGTCGGCACTATAATGGAATTGCTGGAGCGATTGCAGAGCACGCCTGAGCTGAGGAGGTAGCCTTTCCCGCATCGTGCAGGTCAGCGCACTGAAGCACACCACGAAAGGGGGGCTTTACCATGCCGAAGGCGAAGGACATCATGACCACCGACGTGGTCACCATTCAGGGCACTGCCACCGTTGCCGAGGCGGTCGCGCTGATGAAACAGAAGGGGGTGCGTTCGCTGATTGTGGAGCGGCGCAACGAGGACGATGCCTACGGCATTATCACGCAGCGCGACATCGTGTACAAAGTGGTGGCGAAGGGTCTCTCTCCGCAGTCGGTGCAGGTGCACGAGATTATGAGCAAGCCGCTGGTGGTGGTCAATCCCAATCTGGACGTGAAGTACGTGGCACGGCTGCTGGCGAACACGGGTCTGTCTCGTGCGCCGGTGATTGGGGAGCACCGTCTGATGGGCGTGGTATCGCTGAGCGACATCGTGAACAAGGCGATGTGATAGTGGGTTCCGAGGGGCGGCGCGAGCCGCCCCTTTTTGACACCTGCCAGTGTTGCGAGAGACAGCCGCTTTTGTTATAATAACATGGTAGCTTCTGTCTACCAACCCTTACCCGCAAGAAAGGAAACCCGCGAATGCCAGAGGAGATTGCCGAACGAGTGCCGGAGATTGAGATTGTACCGCTGGAAGAAGAGTTAAGCCGTTCGTATCTCGGTTATGCGATGAGCACCATCATCGCGCGCGCCCTGCCCGATGTGCGCGACGGGCTGAAGCCGGTGCAGAGGCGTATCCTCTACGCGATGCGCGAGATGGGCGTTACCCCCAACAGTGCCCACGTCAAATGCGCCGCTGTGTGTGGGGAGACGATGAAGCGCTTCCACCCACACGGCAATGAGGCGCTGTATGCCACCCTGGTGCGCATGGCGCAGGATTTCAGCATGCGCTACCCGCTGATTGACGGACAGGGCAACTTCGGCAGCGTGGATGGCGACCCGCCCGCAGCGATGCGCTACACCGAATGCCGCCTCTCGCCGCTGGCGATGGAGATGATGGAGGACATCGACAAAGAGACGGTGGACTGGCAACCCAACTACGACCAGTCCACGATGGAGCCGATGGTGCTGCCGGGCAAGTTTCCCAACTTCATCTGCAACGGCGGCAGCGGCATCGCTGTCGGTATGGCGACCAACGTGCCCCCGCACAACCTGCGCGAGGTGGCAGACGCCATCACCTATTTGATTGACCATCCGCAGGCATCCGTTTCCGACCTGATGAAGCATCTGCCGGGCCCCGATTTCCCGACGGCAGGCTTGATTCTGGGCACCAAAGGCATTCGCGAAGCGTATGAGACCGGACGCGGTCAGATTATCATGCAGGCAAAGACGCAGATTGAGCCGATGGACGGTGGTAAGCAAGCCATCGTCATTACTGAGCTGCCGTATCAGGTGAATAAGGCAAAGCTTATCGAGCAGATAGCCAACCTGGTCAAGGGCAAGCGCATCGACGGCATCACCGCCATCGACGACTTCACCGACCGCACGGGGATGCGGGTGGTTATCGAGCTGCGGCGCGACGTCAACCCGCACAAGGTGCTGAACTTCCTTCTCAAGCATACGCCGATGCGCCTGTCGTTTGGGGTGATTATGCTCGCGCTGGAAGACGGCGTGCCGCGCGTGCTGAACCTCAAACAGGTGCTGCAGAATTACATCCAGCATCGGCGCGAGGTTATCGTGCGGCGCACGCGGTTCGAACTGTATCGCGCCCAGCAACGCGCCCACATCCTGGAAGGGCTGCAGGTGGTGGTGCGCTTTCTGGACGAAATCATCCGCATCATCCGCCAGTCGGAGAACAGCGAGGTGGCGCGGCGCGCGCTGATGCGCCGGTTCGGCTTCACCCAGATTCAAGCCGAAGCCATTCTCTCCATGCAGCTGCGCCAGCTCACCGCGCTGGAACAGCAGCGGCTGGAGGACGAATACAAGAACCTGTTGCAGGAGATTGCCTATCTGGAAGATATTCTGGTGGACGAGCGGCGCGTGGCGCAGATTATCAAACAGGAACTGAAGGAGCTGAAGGACAAATACGGCGACGAGCGGCGCACCCGTATCATCGCCCGCGAGGCGGAGGAGATTGGCGAGGAGGATATGATCCCCGAAGAGGAGATGCTGGTGACCATCACGCGCGATGGTTACATCAAGCGTCTGCCGCTGGACACCTACCGCAGTCAGCGACGCGGCGGGAAGGGCGTCATCGCCGCCACCACCAAAGAGGAAGATACTCTGGAGCACATCTTCCAGGTCAGCACGCACCATTATATCCTTTTCTTCACCGACCGCGGGCGCGTGTACCGCCTGAAAGCGTATGAGGTACCGCAGGCAACTCGCCAGGCAAGGGGCACGGCGATTATCAACCTGATTCGCATCGAGCCGGGCGAGAAGATTACCGCCACCGTCTCCATCGCCGATTTCTCACCCGACAAATATCTGGTGATGGGCACGCGCAAAGGTGAGGTGAAGCGCGTCGCGCTATCCGAGTTTGCTAACCTGCGGGCAAATGGACTGTTCGCGTTTGACCTCGAAGAGGGCGATGAGCTCGGCTGGGTGCAGGTTACCTCTGGAGACGATGAGCTGGTGTTTGTCACGCGGCAGGGCATGAGCCTGCGCTTCCACGAGAGCGATGTGCGCTCGATGGGCAGGGCAGCAGGCGGCGTGCGCGGTATCCAGCTGGGCAAGGACGATGCAGTGGTCGCGCTGGTGAAGGCATACAGGGACCGCGACCTGCTGGTGATTTCGGAGAAGGGCTACGGCAAGCGTACGCCGTTCAGCGAGTATCGCGTGCAGGGGCGTGGCGGCAAAGGCATCATCACCTTCAACGTCACCCAGCGCACGGGGCCGCTGGTGGATGCCAAAGGCGTACTTCCCGACGACCGCATCATCGCCGTGACGGCGCAGGGTAAAGCCATCCGTGTACCCGTTTCGCAAATCCGCCGAACGGGGCGCAACGCGCAGGGAGTGCGCATCATGACGCCGGACGCAGGCGATTACGTATCCGCCCTCGCGCGCATCGTGCAGCGCATCGACGACGAGGGTGTGGAGGAAGGTGAAGAGGCTTGAGGCGTGCGCCAGACTGGCTGAAACAGGCGGAAAGCGAGTATGCCGCTGCGCGTTCACTGTACGAGGATGGGCACTGGGCATGGTGCTGTTTTACCTGCCAGCAGGCAGCGGCAAAATCGCTGAAGGCGGTGCTGGAACATTTCGGAGACGTGCAGACAGGGCGCAACCTCAACCTGTTGCTGGAGGCTGCAGCAGAATACGCCCTGCCGCCGGATGAGGTCCGTCATGCGTGCGCCCGTTTGAACAGGCTCTACATACCGACACGGTATCCCGATGCCTTTTCGGAAGGTGCGCCCGCCGACCAGTACACCAGGCTGGATGCTGAAGAGGCAATTCAAGATGCCGAAACTGTGTTACGATACGCTCGCGAAGCTGTCGAATCGCCCGCACTTTGAACGTTTTCGCGCGAGCGTGGAACAAATGCTCGCCGCACGGGGCGATGACATTGCCTTCATGGTGTTGTTCGGATCGATGGCGACCGGCAAATGGATGCCATACAGCGATTACGACCTGCTGATTGGGCTGAACAAGGACGATGGCTTGCGGTTCATTGACCGTATCGGCGAGTTCCAGCGGTTTGTGCAAACGGACATTGACGTGTTCCCGTACAGTAAAAGCGAGTGGCAAAAGATGTTTGAAGACTATCACCTGTTGCTGCTGGAAGCGATGGATAAAGGCATCGTGTTGTGGGACGACGACAGCTTCGCACGCATGCGCGAGCGGTTCCTGCAGTGGCAAAGGGAAGGCATCTTGCAGCGCAGGGAGCGCGGCTGGCGTGTGGTAGTCAAGAGTGCAGGTTCTTATCAAGCTGGGCATTAGCGAAGCGTCTCGTTTGCGGTCAAGAAGTTTGCGAAGGAATGAGGGAGATTCTTCGCTTGCGCTCAGAATGACGTTCCGTGTCATGCTGAACGGAGTGAAGCATCTCTGAGATTCTTCGCTTGCGCTCAGAATGACGTTCCGTGTCATGCTGAACGGAGTGAAGCATCTCCAATTCTTCGCTGAGGCTCAGAATGAGGAAGTAGATTATGGCAGGGCGTAGCGGCTACGAGATTCTGGAACATACCGCCGACAAAGGGGTGCGGGCGTGGGGCAGAACGCTGGAAGAGGTGTTTGAAAACGCCGCACGGGGCATGTACCGGCTGGTGATAGACCCTGTGGGCAAAAAGGCAGATGTTTCCATGCCCATCTGCGTGGATATGCCCGACCCTCTGGACCGCTCTGACCTGCTGGTGAAGTGGTTGCGCGAGTTGATATACCTGACCGATGTCCAGAAGGTGGTTTTCACCGACTTCACCGTGCATCGGGTCACGGAGACCGGCGTCGAGGGCGAAGCGCGAGGGATTGTGGTGGAGGATAATTCGATGCTGGACGGCGCGCCGGTGAAAGCGGTAACTTATCACCGATTACGTTTGGAGCGAACGCCCGAGGGTTGGGAAGCGGAGTTCTACGTGGACGTGTAGAGGAATGCCACTCTGGGCACCGAAGATAACAGCTAAAACAATGAACGCGGGTTTTCGACGATGAATACTTTTGTATACATTACCTGTCCGGGTGTAGAAAGATACCGGTTTTCTGCCCACCATCCCTTACGTCCCGAGCGAGTGACATTCTCTCAGGAACTGGCGCAGATGCTGGGCGTGCTGCGAGAGGAGGATTTCGTCAAAGCGGAGCCAGCCTCTGGCGACCTTGTTGCCGAGGTGCATTCGCCGCGCTATGTGCGGGTGGTACAGGCTCTGAGCGAAGGCAAGCCCGTGCCGGGCAGTCATGTCTTTGGGTTTGCCAGCAGCGACAACCCGCCGTTTCGGGGTATGTTTGAAGCCTCGCTGGCGGTGGTGGGCGCGTCGGTGGCTGCAGCACAGGCGGTGATGGACGGTGTGCAGGTGGCGGTCAATCTGGCAGGCGGTCTGCACCATGCCCGCCGCGAGGAAGCAGCGGGCTTCTGTATCTTCAACGACCCTGCGGTGGCTATCCATGTGCTGAAACAAAAGTACCGTCGGATTGTCTATCTGGATATAGACGTGCATCACGGCGACGGCGTACAGTGGCTGTATTATCGAGACCCGCAGGTATTGACGATATCGATACACGAGTCAGGGCGGTTCTTGTTCCCCGGCACGGGGCACCCCGATGAGATTGGGGAAGGAGAGGGGCGGGGTTACTCCGCCAATGTCGCGTTTGGGCGATACGTGGATGATGAGGTCTGGTGGTGGGCATTCCAGCAGGTGGTGCCGCCACTGTTCCGGTGGTTTCAGCCAGAGGTGGTGGTGTTGCAGATGGGGGCAGACACGCACTATACCGACCCTCTGGCGCATGCGATGCTGACCACGCAGGGCTGGTTGCGTGCGGTGCAATGGGTGGCGGAGCAGGGTATTCCTGTCGTGGCAACGGGTGGAGGCGGTTATTCGCTACCTGCTGTCGTAAGGATGTGGGTACTCGCGTTAGCAACGTTGAAGGGTGTGCCGGTACCCAACTGCATCCCGCCCCAGTTTGCATTGCATGGCGAGGTCAAGACCCTGTATGACGTGGATGTTCCCGATGTACCGGATCGCATGCATGAGGCCGCAAGGCAATTTGCCGGGCAGTCGGTGGACGAGCTGAAGCAGTATCTGCAACCGTATGTGGAATGGAGTGGTATGCATGAGGAGGCGAATGGGTCTGTCCCGCAATATCCGTGAGATTCTGCAAATCAGCAAGGAGCTATCTACCGAAGAGGTGCGCGAACTTGCCGACAAACGGTTCCGCATTGCCCTGGTAGGCAGCACCATGCGCACACACGATGTGACGGAGCAACTGCTGGAAGGCTTGTCCCTGCCTGAGCGGGAGACCTCGCGTGCGTTCCTGCTTTGCGCTTCGACAGTGCCTTCGGAACCCGCTGATATCCTCATTGACTGCGGTGGTGCAGAGGAACCCGTGCTGGGTGAGCATTACACCTGGCTGTTGCCGGAGGATGGTGCCCTCGTGGCGAGGCGCATTGTGAGCGACCTGCCCGGCCTGGCGGTCGCGCTGGCGAGGCGCTTTCCGATGTTTCGCGAGCCGGCTATTGAATACCTGATTAAAGAGGCGTCCCGCGTGAACGGGCAGATTGCGATGCTGTCGGCGATACCGGGAGTCATTCCCGCTGCCAGCGTGTTCCTCCCCCCTGCAGCGGTGGCGGACATCGTGATGCTCACCAAAAACCAGATAATGCTTTTGCTGAAAATTGCCGCCGCGCTGGGCATGCCTTACCACACGCGCGACCGGCTGAAGGAGATTGTGCCGGTGGTGGCGGGAGCGATGGGCTGGCGTTCGCTGGCGCGAGAGTTTGTGGGGATGGTGCCGGGCGGGGTGGGGGTGCTGGTGAAGGGCGCCATCGCCTATGCCGGTACCTACGTGGTGGGCAAGGGCGCAGAGTGGTTCTGGCGCACCGGGCGCGAGTTGAGCCGCCAGCAGAAGGAACGCCTCTACCGGCAGATGCTGGAAGAGGCGACGCGGGTGCTTGCGCCTCCCTCCTCGCAAAACACCGCTCGCTCTAAGCAGGAAGAGGACACCAGCCATCCGTAGAGTGAAGGCAGGTTCTTCCTGGTTGTCCTGCTGAACCAAGTCAAGCATCTCTGAGATTCTTCGCTAACGCCCGCAACGACATCCGCTGTCCTTTAGGACGGCGTGGAGACTGTCGGGCATTCTGTCATGAGGCTTTGCGCACCGCAAGATATGCTACGGATGCCACTGCGAAATCTTCTCTGAACCGCTATCCGCTCCCGATAAAATTGCCAGTTTATTCCTCAGTTCTGACGTAAACTCGTAGGATACACAGGTACAGCAGAAGGTCTCATGTTCTATAGTGGAGCTAAGAAAAAACTAACTCAAGGAGGGGTTCGCTATGAAACGACTGATGACCGCCTTTGCACTGGCGTCCGCCCTGACGCTGATGACAAGCATGGGCACACTCGCGGCGACTTTCACGCCCATTTCCAGCCCCGACGCCGCGTATCTGGCAGCGACGAACTACATCGACCCGTCTGCTATACCGAATTACACCTATGTGTCTTCCATCTCCGATGGAACGCAAACGGTGTCCTTCCAACTTCCAGACGGTTCTGGCTCTTGGTCTGTTGTGAAGCTTACTGCTCCAGGTGGCGGCTGGGCGATGTGGAGTCACGAGCCGCATTCGCAGCGAGACGCCTCTGGCACTCTTCCCGTGTTCTCCTCGAACACAGCCACCATACTGCGCTTCCAACTGGCGACGCCGGTGAACATCTTCGGCTTCGAGGCGGAGCCTAATCCCTTCGAACTTCACACGATGGTCGCGAAGTTCTACGACGCCTCGGATAACCTGCTGGGCACCATCTCGCGGGATGTGGACGGCAATGCCGGCGCGCGCCTTTTCGCGGCGCAGTCAGATGTGCCTATCGCCTACGTGGTGTTCAGCTCGGATGTCGACTGGGCAGTGGGCGCGTTCCGCTACGGCTACGGCACGCTCGGGGGTTATCCAGTCATTCCCGAGCCGGGCACGATGCTGCTGATGGGCATCGGCGGTTTGGCGATTGGGCTGGGCCGGCGCTTCGGACGAAAGTAGCCCTCACCCCTGCCCCTCTCCCACGCTGTGGGAGAGGGGTGATTGTTTGCCCTCACCCATACGCATCAAGCTAAGCCCCCACCCCCAGCAAGAGTTGATAACTTCGCGGGTGGAGCCTGCTTTTGTTCATGCGACAGCCTTGCGCCACACAACCCGCAATCGTGCCGAGCACCTCGCACAATTGCCCAGCATCCCCAAAGGCACGCGCCAAACCCAATGCGAAACGCCGCACCGTTTTGGCTGCCTTCGGTAAACTCCTATCGGCATACCGCCAACAACTTACCAGCAGAACCCAGTGCTGCACCAGCATCGCCAACAACTTGGCATACACTTCACACAATATCCGCCACGGCTTCCTATTGCGCGACGTCTCCACCCGACCGTGAGACTTCCACAGTTTGAAAAGCAATTCTATCTGCCACCGCAGGCAACCCAATACCAACCCTTCGCCAACCGTCAGCAACCTCGTCGGCACGTTGGTGATGTATATCGTCCAATCTGCCCAAGCCAGTCGCCTCGGGCTGACCATCCGACCCTTGCGACGGGCTTGTGCCTTGAGGCGGCGACGACGCTGCTCTGCCTCTTGGGGTGACACCCGACGCGCTAACAACCCACAGGGCAGACATCGGTCCTTCCCCAAGCGCACGGGGATATCTACCGTGTCTTGACCTTGCGCCTGCAGCAGTTCCAAGACATCCCTTTCTTGCCCAGTCGCACCCAACACCGCCGTCTGCACCTGCAGGCGCATCAGCCAGTATACCCCGCGCGCATCCAAGCCAGCCAAACAATCGAGGCTGAAATAGCCCAAGTCAGCCAGCCACAAAGCGCCCGCCGGAAGGTCATCCGCAGGCAGAGGCGCTCTCCGATCCGAGCCACGCCCAGCCTGCAAGGCAGGTCCTTGCAGTTGACCAGTGGTCAGGTTGAGCCGCAGTTGGATTTTAAGAGAGGATTGCGTCCTTTGCTCCGTCCGCCCGCCACAGCCACGCCAGATGCCCGCCAGTTCGTCCGGCAAGGGAATAGTGGAACTATCTTGCACATAGACGCCATTGAAACGCTCTAACAGAGGGAGGGCAACGGGTTCGTCCGCCACCAGTTGTTGCAGACCCGCTTCCAAGACCTGTTGCAGACACTGTGCCGCTTCGGGGGTGAAACGCTCATCCAGCCCTTGTGGGGTAATCTGGACGCCTAAGACGGCAGCGGTTTGTGCCAGTTCCTCCAGGGTGGCTTCGGGGTTGGAGAGCCAGCCGAACACCAGCGTTTGGGCAAAAGTGCCGCCTGTCAGTTTGACTTGTCGTTGGATAAAGCCGCTGCGGCGCCCGGCGGCATCGGCTTCGTCGGTCAAGACGGTTTGCATGCATCGAGCCACTTGTGGTAAAGTGCTCATGGGAAGCTCCTCCTGGCACGAGTTGGGTATGGTCTCATTATGCCAGAGGTGCTTCCCCTTTGTCATCCCTTAGCTTGATGCGTATGGGGTTCATTGTTTCCTCACCCCCGTCCCCTCTCCTGCAAGGAGAGGCGTGTCCTTGTCTGTCTTCCGCGACCATGAAAGGGATTTAGTGGAACAGGAGTTAGCGGTGTTCTGGTGGTATTACTGGTGTGAGTTTGGTGCAAAGGAGGGGTGACGTTGGCGGAGGTGGTGTGCCTGGGTGAGGCGCTCATCGATATGGTCGCTCAACAGAAAGGCGTCACGATAGCGGAGGCGAAAGGCTTTTCGCCCGCTCCGGGCGGTGCGCCCGCGAATGTGGCGGTCGGCGTGGCAAAGCTGGGCGTGCGCAGTGCCTTTCTGGGCAAGGTCGGGGCAGACCCGTTTGGTTACCTGTTAAGAGATACCCTGTACCAGTATGGGGTAGATGTCGGAGGTATGCGGTTCGAAGAGAAAGCGCGTACCGCACTGGCGTTCGTGTCGCTAACGAAGGAGGGTGTGCCCGACTTCATCTTCTATCGAAACCCCAGCGCGGATATGCTGTATGAACCGGGCGATGTGGACACTCACCGCGTGCGCCGGGCGAAGATATTCCATTTCGGTTCCATCTCCCTGCTGGACGAGCCGGTGCGCAGTGCGACGCTGTTTGCTTTGCAGATAGCCCGTGAAAGCGGTTGCCTCATCTCGTACGACCCCAACATGCGTCCTGCCCTGTGGCGCAGCGAGGAAGAGGGCAAGCAGCAGTTGGAGGCGGGTCTGCGCTTTGCCGACGTGGTAAAGATGAACGAGGCCGAGCTGCAGTTCCTCACCGGGGTTCGCACACCAGAGGTGGGCGTTGCCCATCTGCTGAGCCTTTATCCGCAGCTGGTGCTGGTTGTGGTAACATTAGGGGAGAAGGGATGTTACTACGCGACGCCTGCCCGTAGCGGGGCAGTTTCAGGGATACCCGTGGAAGTGGTAGAGACCGTTGGCTGCGGGGATGCCTTTGTGGCAGCGATGCTGGTGCAGCTGCGCAAGAGGGCAAAGGGACGCGAGGGGGTGCGCAACCTGAGCGACTCAGACCTGCAGCGCACGTTTCTCTATGCCAATGCAGCCGGGGCAATAACCGCCACCCGCGCGGGGGCTATTCCGGCTTTGCCAACGGACGCTGAGGTGGCGGAGATGTTGCAGAGAGTGTGACGGGAGGAATGTGATGAAGCGTATCGGTGTTTTGACCAGTGGCGGAGACGCCGCTGGCATGAACCCAGCCCTGCGTGCCGTGGTGCGGACGGCGATTGTGGCGGGGTTAGAAGTCATCGGTATCGAACGCGGGTATGAGGGGTTGCTGAACGGCTGGCTTCGACCCATGGACCTCTCGTCGGTCGGGGGCATCATCAATCGCGGGGGTACTGTCCTGCGTACCGCTCGCAGTGAGCGTTTCAAAACCGACGAGGGTTTGCAGCTGGCGGCGCAGGTGCTGAACGAGAACGGAATCGAAGGGCTGGCAGTTATCGGCGGGGACGGCTCTTTTCGGGGGGCGGCGAAGCTGGAGGAGGTTTCAGGAGTAGCGGTCGTGGGCATCCCCGCCACGATTGACAACGATATCGGAGGCACGGAGTATACGCTGGGGTATGATACCGCTCTGCAGGTGGCGATGGACGCAATTGATAAGATTCGCGATACCGCGGACAGTTTCGAGCGCATCTTCGTGATTGAAGTGATGGGACGGTCGCGCGGCTTTATTGCGGCGGCGGTGGGGCTGGCTGGCGGCGCGGAGGCAGTGCTGGTTCCCGAAATCCCCTTCGACCTGATACAGATATGTGAGAAGCTGAAGCGGGGCATCGCGCGGGGCAAGCGTTCTGCCATCATCGTCACTGCAGAAGGCGCGGCAAAAGCGCAGGAGGTCGCTACGTTTGTAGAGATGTATCTGCGCGAGGAGGTGCGCGCTACCGTACTCGGCTACACCCAACGCGGTGGCTCGCCCACTGCGACCGACCGCATCTATGGCGCGCGTTTTGGTGCGCTGGCGGTGGAGGTACTGCAGCAGGGGCAGAGCGGCATGATGACCGCGGTGCAGGGAGGACAGGTGGTGGCAGTTCCGCTGAGGGCGTGCTGGGAACAGCCTCGCGTGCTGGATGAGAGCCTGTTGAAGCTGAACGAGGTGTTGGCGTCGTAGCAAGAATGCCTGCGGCGAGCCGGGAGACCGTAAGATATTGCCAGAGAGTTTCGTGTAGGAGGAGCAGATATCGATGATACTCACCGTGACCCTGAACCCTTCCGTAGACCGCCTGATCTACGTCAGACAGCTGGTGCCGCATGATACCAACCGCATCCTGCGCATTGAAGAAGACGCCGGTGGGAAGGGTGTGAACGTGGCGCGGGTGCTGAAGCGGCTGGAGGTGCCTGTGGTCGCCACCGGCTTTCTGGGCGGCAGGGCCGGAAGGTACGTGTTGCATGAGCTGAGTGAGGTAGACGGTGTGGAGTGCCGATTTGTTTGGGTAAACGGCAACACGCGTACCAACCTTGCCATTCAGGAAGAGGACGGTTCTCCACCGACCGCACTGAACGAGCGCGGACCGCAGATTTCATTGGAGGAACTCGACAGCTTGCTGCGGGCGGTGGAGGAACTTTCGCGGAGCGCGCGGTTTGTGGCGTTAGGGGGCAGCCTGCCGCCCGGAGTGCCGACGGATATCTACGCTATGCTGGCAGAAATCGCCGCACGTCACGGGGCAAAGGTGGTGCTGGACGCCGATGGCGAGCCTCTGGTGCAGGGGTTGAAAGCTTCGCCCTTCCTCATTAAGCCCAATGAGAACGAAACCGAACGGCTACTGGGGCGAACGATAGACACTGTTGAGGACGCGGCAAAAGCGGCACGGGACTTACACACGGGAGGAGTTCCGGTAGTCATCGTCTCTATTGGCGAGAAGGGGGCAGCCCTCGCCTGTGCGGAGGGATGCTGGGTGGCGATACCGCCCAAAGTGCAAGCGGTGAGCACCATTGGCTCTGGCGATTCGATGATTGCGGGCGTGCTCAGCGTGTGGATGCAGGGTGGTGCGATGGACGAGGCTCTTCGCTGGGGCACGGCAGCGGGCGCAGCGACCGCCATGACCGACGGCTCGGACATCTGCACCGCAGAACAGGTACGTGAACTGCTTCCGCAGGTGGAGGTGAGAAGGTGGTAAGCGACGGAGGCAGATGCCTGCATAAACTGAACGTCGCTATCACGGCGTGCGAGAAGTGTCCGCGTCTGGTAGAGTATATCCGACAGGTCGCTCAGACCAGGCGACGAGCCTACCGCGACTGGGAATACTGGGGCAAGCCTGTTCCCAACTTCGGCGACCCCGATGCCAGGATAGTGGTGGTTGGTCTTGCCCCTGCCGCGCACGGAGGAAACCGCACCGGGCGCATCTTCACGGGCGACGAGAGCGGAAACTGGCTTTTTCGCGCGCTGTACGAGGTGGGGTTAGCCAACCAGCCGGAGAGCCTGCATCGCGAGGATGGCTTGGAATTGCGGGACGTGATGGTAACCGCCGTCTGCCACTGCGCCCCTCCTGCCAACAAACCCACGCGCGAGGAGTTACAGAACTGCCAGCACTGGATGAAGGCGACACTGCGTTGTGTGGGGGAGTGGAGGGTTATCGTGGCGCTGGGCAGGATTGCCTATGAGTGGACCCTGCGTGCATTGAAGGAGCTGGGTTTCGAGCACTCACTGAGAACATCCGCGTTCGCTCATGGTGCGGAGTTTGCGTTGCCCGGCGACCGCTGGTTGCTGTGCAGCTACCACCCCAGCCAGCAGAATACGTTCACGGGCAAGCTGACGCGCGAGATGCTTCTTGCGGCGTTCGAGCGTGCGAAACAACTGGCACATTCCGCAGCGGAGCCCGCTTGACAAACCGGACGCAGGTTGTCAGACTCTAAATGGTGAGAAGCCGTGTTTGACACCTCCACATGGGACAAACTGCTACAGGAGCGCATAGCCGAGCGCGAGCGGCAGCGTCAGCACATGCTGGTTAAGGCGGTAGAAGCGTTGCGACGCTACTTTCGCACAAAAAAAGTGAAAGCCGTTTATCTGACAGGCTCCATTCTGGAGGAGGGTAAGTTCCTCCCAGAGTCCGACGTCGACGTGGCGGTGGAGGGGCTGCCGGAGGAAGAGTACCTCATCACTCTTGCCGATCTGGGATGCCTTCTACACCGAGATGTCGACCTGATCGAGATAGAGAAGTGTCGATTCCGACGGCACATCCTGGAAAAGGGGTTGCGTGTGCTGTGAGAAGAGAGCAAATCGCGCAGTTACTCGGGTATATGAGGCATCAGATGGATGTCATAAAAGGCATCCTGGAGCAAATCAGGTCGTTAGATGTCGCCAGTGTGGAGCGTACGGTCACACTGGGATACTACCTGCATAATTTTTACTCTGCGATGGAAGATTTGTTCGCGGAGATTGCCAGCACCTTTGAGAATCGAATTGAAAGCCCAACCGCTTATCATCGCGAGCTGGTTCGGCGGATGGCAATGGAAATCCCTACCATCCGCCCACCCGTGTTGTCTGCGCCGAGTGCAATACTGCTCGATGAGCTGCGAGCATTTCGGCACGTATTTCGGCATTCTTATAACTACACCCTTGACCCAGAGCGTGTCAGCAGTTTGCGGCACAAGCTGCTCGCCAACTGGGATAGCATCGAGCAGGACCTCTTGCGTTTCGAGCGGTTCCTCTGGGAACAGCTTCAGTCGGAATAGCTACCTCCATACAAACTCGCCCTTCTGCACGCTCCAGTCCGCGCCGAAGAAGCCCGCTCCGAGCACACCTTGCATACCCTTGGTCAGCATGTCAGTGGACAGCACCAGACAATCGGGCACGCCTGCACCGGCGGTGAAGTAGGGCAGTCGGTTGGTCAGGTGCATTCCCGCTAAACCTGTGCCGGAGACTGCACCGACCAGTGCGGTGGCAGAACCTGTTCGCGGGCGAATGAACAGGCAGGCGATACCCTCGCCGCTGAGGGTTTTATCCCCGACGTGCACCGCGCCGCGATGCACCTGCACCGGGCTGTCGCCAAGCAGCAGTTTCCAAGCAGCGTTGGTCTCGGCATTGCCGTAAAGCACGATGTTTCGGTCACGGTAGCGTTCGGGCTGGAACTCGATATCGGGGATTACCTCAAAGGTAGCGTTGCCGCGATACCAGAACGTCTCCGAATCGTAACGTGCTTTCGCCAGAGCCCATGCGTTCTCCTCAGGCGTACCTCTGGTGCCGTACACCAGCACCGGTCGGTTGGTGAAAACGCTCTTGAAGCCGCCGTACCGCTGGGGAGACTTCATCGCAGGTGAGGGTGCAGCTAACAGCCTCCATTGTCCTCCCTGTTTCTCCAGCCATATCTGTCGCTCACGGATGGGGTATGAAATGTTACCGATAACCTGTCCGTCCAGCTCTACGCTCAGCGGTGCGCCCGGCTTCAGGTGTTCCACGCGGAGCGAAAGCCTCGCGACGTTGGTGGTAGTGCCCACGAATCGCCGTTTGCCGGGGTCAAAGCGCAGGTTCACCGAGCTGGCTTTCATTTGCTGTTCCTGCATTTCGATGCTCGCCCAGTGGCAACGCGCAGATACCCCCGGGCTCATCGTGGTGAACTCGACCCGCCGCACGCTGTCGGTGGTCGGCAGGCGGTGGCGGGCAAACAACTCGAAAATAGGCATCCAGTCCACGCAGTCCACGCCCGGCTCGTCCGATACGTCCCACCAGTGCCCCGCGCCGGGTTGTTCGTAATACTCAAAGTCGCGGTGGATGGAAGAGAGGCTCTCACGCATCAGGCGTGCCTCGGTAACGGGCAGGTTGTCGTCGGCGTCGCCGTGCAGTACGTACACGCCTTGCAGAAGGCTGTTGCGCACCAGCGACAGAGTGTCGCTGGGAGAGGCACACCGCAGCAGGAAATCCTCCATCGGGTCGGTCTGTTCGTCGCCAGTGCGTTCACGCTGTCCAAGTCGCGCACTGGTGGCGTATGTCCAGATACTAACCCAACCCGCACTGGGGGCGAGGACAGCAAAGCGGTCGGGATGGGTTAAGCCTACCTGCCACGTGCCATGTCCGCCCATCGAATGCCCAGTCAGGTACACGCGGTAAGGGTCGGTTCGCCACTGCTTCTGGGCCAGTTCCAGTACCTCCAGGGCATCCAGCCGTCCCCATTCTTCCCAGTTGAAGCCAAAGGGGCGGCGATTGGTGGGTGCGACAAGGGTTGCCCATGTTTTGGGGGAGTAGGAATCTACCTGTCCGATTGCTTCCACGCCTGCCCCATGCAGTGTCAAAACCAGAGCCGGAGCAGGAGAGTCTTTGCTCAGCCTCTGCGCAGGCAGCACGGCGTAGTACTGTACGCTCCCATCTATCGTACTGATGAACGTGCGCTTCTGCGATTCGTGGGGTTCGCGGATGCGCAGGGTGAGTTCTGCAGTGTCCACAGTGAACTTCTGTTTGCCTTCCTGGCGCAGCAAGCGCAGTTCCACCTTGCGCACACCCGCGGCGCGGGGTGCCATGCCACGCAGACGCACGGGCACTTTGTAAACCCCAAGAGGTGGCAGCGCAGGCACAGCGCTTTCCACCGTGCGTCCCCCCTCATGCGAGGCAGCGATAGATAGTCCGCGCTGGGTTTGAGTGCTGGCGTTGATGACCACAACACCCAGCCATACGTCCATATCCTCACCGACCACCAGGTCTGGCAGAGTAGCATCGCCGACGTTGAGCAGAACACCATCAGCAGGAACACTGCTCAGCCGAGCCAGCAACTTGCCTGCGCGACTGCAGCGGAAAAGCAGCTCATTCTGCCCCTGCTTTAAGAGCACTGGTATCTTCACGTAACCGTGCTGATACACGTCACCGACGCGCGTTTCGCCGTTGATGGTAACCGACACGTTGCCCTGCATCTCGAGCAGGACGACCTTCTCGCGTTCAGAGGACACCACCGCATACGCATACCCGTTGCGCAGGGCAGGATGTTCAAACCAGCCGTCCGCGCTGGCAGTAACCGCCTGCCACTGCTGTATCGAGCCATCGGGAAAGGTGACGGTATCGCCTGCTTTTGGAGGTATCCACGCGCCGGATATCTGCACAGCCTGTATCGGGTCGGTGTAGAGGATAGAACGGGAGGTTCCCCCAGGCATCGGGAGCACCAGGCACTCGCGAAGGGGTTGAGCCTCACACCAAATTGTCGTCGCCAGCAGTAAGACCCACAGGAACAGAGTCCTCATCTTCTCTTTCTTCCGTCCCAACAGAGTGATAGGGGGCAGATTCTGTACCTGCCCACTATCCTTTCTGCACAAGGAACCGGTTATTCCTTCACAGAACACTAGCGACAGTCATAAAGACTGGAGGGTTTTGAAAGTGTCGTTGCTCTACAAACCAGACTGGGACCAGGTAAAGCAGCGCTACATGACGTGGTGGGCGCGAGAGGAGATGGATGGACCTCTGCTGATTGTGCATGCTCCTCTGGAGAAACCGGTTGTACACGTTCCTGCGCCCAAGCCTGATCCCACACCGGAAGAACGCTGGCTCGACGTCGAGTACCGCATCATCGCAACCGACTGGCAGCTGGCTCATACCTATCATGCCGGGGATGCTTTCCCATGGTTTGACACGAACCTGGGACCGGGCAGTCTGGCTATCCACCTGGGCAGTCCTCCTACTTTTGACCACAACACCGTGTGGTACGGCAGGGTGTTTGATGACATCACCACCGCGCAGATACCGCCTTACAACCCCGAGGAGAAATACTGGAAAATCAACACCGAGATGGCACGGCAGGGGATGGAGCATTTCAAGGGCAAGGCGCTGGTCAGTTTCCCCGATCTTATCGAGAACCTGGATACGCTGGCGTCTCTGCGCGGCACACTGGAGCTGCTCACCGACCTGGTTGACCATCCGGAGCATGTACACCGCCTCCAAAAAGATATTCTGGAGCGGTATTTCGATTACTACGATGCTTTCGAGCAGATTATTCGGGATGAAGATGGCGGCACCGTCTTCTCAGCGTTCAATATATGGGGTATCGGGAGAACCTGCAAACTGCAGTGCGATATGTCCTGTATGATTAGCCCTCCGCTGTTCAACGAGTTCGTGCTGCCGTACCTGGAGCGGCAATGTGAACGGCTGGATAACACCATTTACCACCTGGATGGTGTGGACGCTATCAAGCATCTGGACGCGCTGTGCAGTATCCAGAAACTCAACGCGATTCAGTGGACGCCGGGTGCAGGTCAACCCCATGCCGGGGACCCCTGCTGGTATCCGCTGTATCAGAAGGCATTGAGAGCAGGCAAAGGCGTGCTTGCGCTGGGGGTACCTCCTGATAGCGTGCAGCCGCTGATAGAAGCCATCGGCACGCGCGGCGTCATGGTCAGTACGTGGGCGAACACACGTGAAGAGGCGGATGAGCTGGTACGCCAATCCAAGAAGTGGAGGAAGCAAAATTGATACGCGAGCTGGAGTGGAAACCGGACTTCGGTCGAACAGTGGAGCGTTTTGAGGCGTGGTGGCACGGCGAAATCGTGGACCGCCCACCGGTTACCTTTCATATTGCCCCGTCACGTCCGTATCGTGGTCCTGTCAAAGAGCATGCCTCTCTCCGCGAGCGGTGGATGGACGTGGAATATGTGGTGGATTCTGCCATTGCGTGGATGCAGTGCCACGACTACGTGGGCGACAACTTCCCGATGTTCTGGCCCAACCTGGGACCCGAAATCACCGCCACGCTGTTCGGCTGTGAACTGGAGTTCTCCGAAAGCACTAGCTGGTCTAAACCAGTGGTACACGAGCCTGAGGACTGGTATCGCATTCTGGAGATGGAGCCAGACTTCGACAACCCCTACTGGCAGGTCATCGAGCGCATGACCGACTATGCCATTGAGCGGTGCGAAGGGCGGTACGTCGTGGGTATGACAGACCTTCACGGCAACTACGACATCCTCGCTGCCCTGCGCGACCCTCAGTCCTTATGTATAGATTTAGTGGATTATCCTGAACTTATCATGCAGGCGGGCAGGCATGTGGCAAATGCGTTCGTGCAGAGCTTCGAGCGCAGCTATGCGAAGATATCGGCTGCGGGCTTCGGCTGTACCACCTGGTGTAATACCTATCATGAGGGTAAGTACTACGTGCCCAGCTGTGACTTCTGGCTCATGATCTCGCCTGGGATGGCGCGGGAGATGATCCTGCCTGACATACTGTTTGAGATGGAGCCTCTGGAGCGAAGCATTTTCCATCTGGACGGTGTGGGCGCGTTGAAGCATTTGGACCTGATACTGGATATCCCCAATCTGCACGCCGTGCAGTGGGTTTACGGTGCTGGGCACGGCCCGGCGTCGCGCTGGATAGAGGTGTACCGCCGCTGCCTGCAGGTGGGCAAAAGCGTACAGGTCATTGCTGAAACCGCAGAAGATGCGCTCACGGTGCTGGAGGCTGTGGGCGCGAAAGGCGTCTGGCTCACCGTTGCCGAAGGATTCCGCAGTGTGAGCGAGGCAGAGGCGTTTCTGAAAGAGGTGGAGCGGCTGCAAATCTGAGGTAGTGATGTTGTTTGGAAGCCTCCCCTCAAGAAGAGGGGAGGCGGCGAGGGTTACTTCCTTTGCTGAGTCACGCCGGGCCAGTCATCCGTGCGGAAAGGAGAGGCGGGAAGTCCTGCGCGGTTATACAGGTTGCACACCGGGTTATCCGCCCATGCATACCGCACTGCTACCGGTTCCGGCACCTGGAGACTGGACACCACCACCGTGTTGCCCTCGATACGCGCCTCCGCCCACACAAACTTGCGGTCCGCGCCAGCGATGGCGAAGCCCTTAAGCGGCTCTCCGTTGGGAGTGGTCAAACCGCCGTCCACATGCTTGAAGTACAGGCGAATAGCGTTGCCCTCGCGTTTCATCCGTTCATAAATGGGACCGGAGTATACCACCTTCTTGCCGTAGGCGATTGCCAGTGCGTTCAGCGCGAGGCGTTTACCCACATCCTGCTTGTTGCGCGGGTGGATATCGTTCGCATCGCCGATGTCGATAGCCACTGCTATACCCGTGTTGGGCAAGGAGAGCGTCATCAGCTGTGCCTCGCGCAGCTCCGCCCATGCGCTTTCGCCCGGCTCAGGCCTGGCTGGCATGAAATTTGCCAGCTGCACAAACAGGAAGGGGAAATCGCCCTGTGCCCACGCTTCACGCCAGTCCTGAATCATGGCAGGGAACAGAGTGCGGTATTCGTACGCCCTGCCCGCGTTCGATTCACCCTGATACCAGATGGCGCCCTGGATGGCGTAGGGCACGATAGGTGCGATCATCGCGTTGAACAGCCCGGAGGGCTTCCATGGGTTGGTACGGGGGTCTTGCGGTGGGTCGGGCTTCTTCGGTTCGGGTTTACCTTCGGCGCGCGCCTGCGCTGCCGCCCTCTCCCACTGTGCCAGTTGCTTCTGGTAGTTTTCCAGAGCCTGCGGATAGCTCGCCTCGGCGCGCCGCCAGTTTTCCAGCAGGTAGCGCAAAGAGGGATGCGCCATCAGTGTGGGCTTGCTCGTCCATGATTCTGCAGGGGTTCCGCCCCACGCGGTTTCGATGACCCCCACCGGCACTTTCAGCGCACGTTGCAGCTCCCGTGCGAAGAAGTAACCCACCGCCGAGAAGTTCCGCACGGTTTCGGGGGTGCACGGCTGCCATGCGCCGCTGCTCAGGTCTTTGAGTGGACGGTCGGAAACCGCTTTGGGTACGATGAAGAGCCGAATTTGAGGGTTGTTTGCCTGGGCGATTTCCTGCTCCGCGTTGTTGGACAGCGCGACGGGCCACTCCATGTTGGACTGCCCTGAAGCCACCCAGACTTCGCCAACCAGCACGTCGTTGAGCACCACTGTGTTGTTACCGCGGACGGTCATCTGGAAGGGACCTCCCGCGGGCATTGGCTTGAGCGTCACGCGCCATTCGCCGGTGTCACCGGCAACGGTGCTTATCTTCTGTCCGCCGAACTCCACTGTGACCTTCTCGCCGGGTTCTGCGGTGCCCCATACGGGAACAGGTTTGCCCCTTTGTAACACCGCATGGTCGCTGAATATGCGTGCCAGACGCACGTCGGCGAACGCAGAGGCTGCAAGCAGCAGCCAGCCAGCTGCGATACACATCCAGACATTTCTGAAGCGCATGTTGACCTCCTTTAACGAATGGTAATCTCTACTTCGGTTTCGCCCTGCACCTGCAGGATCAGGTTGCCACCATCTTGCAGGAATTGATGTGGACTGGCGATAGCCACCAGTTGTCCATTTATCTTTATCTGCGGCTGTCTGGTCAGCCCGTTCACCAGCACATAATAGGGTCTATCTGTCCAGCTTTTTACCCTGAACTTACAACCGTCTTTGCGGTCGGAGATTACCCCAATGGCGCCCGGCGCGTGGATGATGGCCCCGCTGTTGCGTAACACCCGATAATCGTATACGGCGGGCAGGTTATACAGGCGGACGGCGTTTGCCTGCACGGTGCCCGGGTTGATCGGAGGACCGTCACTGCGCTGTTCGCGCAGGCGGTAGAAATCCGGCAAGCAGCCCTGCCGTTCGGGGTCGTCCTGCTTCCATGTGTGCTGGATACCGGCGGCGGTGATGCCATCGGCGATGTGTTTCCAGTGCGCTTTTGGCTCGATGCGTGCCAGCCAGTACAGGGCATCTGCATACACCAGCCCGCACCACTGCACCGGCTGTCCAAACCACACTGGCGCCTGCCAGTTGGTTGCTCCTAACACGGCGATGGTGCTGTAAGGTCCAACCGGCTGTCCCGTCGGGTTGATAAGGTAAGGGAAGGGTACACCCGTCCATGCCCAGTAGCGTGCCCGGCGTAAGAACTCCGGGTTAGCCGTCAGCTCGTAGCCGATGACGTACGCCTTCACCATGTGTGCGGATGCGAGAATATCCGGCGTATGGAGAGGCATCTCCCACGTCTGTGCGCCACGCGGCACGGTGTTGTCAAATCGCTTGAACTGTTCCAGCCGGCGAAGTCCTTCGGCTATTAGCTCCTGATCGCCGCTGTACAGTGCCATTTCCAGCAAGCGCACCAGCACCGCCGCCGTTAGCCCATTGGCGGTGCGTTCCCAGTGAGTGCGGGCATAGTCTGGACCGCCAGGGCGGGGTTCATAAAGCACCGTGCCATCTGGCTGGAACGAACGGAGCGAATCACGCCCGCTGCGGCGAGCGGCTTCGATGCTTTCGGGCACTGCGCCGTACAGCAGAGGAACCACTGGATAAGCCACGTGTGACACCCGGCTGAACAGATACTGCTCTCTGGGCACGATGGCAATGGCTTCTTGTGCCGCCTGTCGCAGGCGGCGCACGATGTCGGTCTGCCCGATATGTGCGGCAATCCACTCCATCCACACCGCAGCATCCGCTGCAGGATGGGGATTAAAACCAGGCCAGATGGCGTGGCGATAGAGGTTGCCCTCCCGTATCTTCGAGTCCAGCCATCCCGCTGCTGCCAGTCTGAGATATTCCTGAGCATTCAGTCCGGTATTGGGCACTGGCGGCAACCCGCGCAGGCGAACGTACTGCTGTACTGCCGGAATAACCGTATCGCCGTCACCGCCAATGATGGCGGCATCCAGCACCAGCGGTGTGTTTGCGGTTAAGGTTTCGGGGAAGTAGGGCAGGAGGTTACCTTCCTCGCGGTTGTCGCCGTTGGAGCCGGGGTAAAGCACACCCATCACGTGCCCGCCCGACTGAAAAATGCGGTCAGGGGAGTCGAACAGCGCACTGAAGTGGCTGGAAGGCTGCCAGATGATGCCCACATATCGCCCCTGTGCCTGTACCACCATCAGCGGGGCGGTAATCTTCACGCTGTCCGGGACCTGCCGTTTGGATGCAGGACCGATGATGTCCGCTTCCGAACTGCTCGGCTCGTTCTCCAGATACTCGAGTCCGGCGAACAGCGCCTGTCCCTTTTCGCTTCCGAAGGAACCAGCACCGGGGAAAAGCACCAGCATGGGCAGGAAGTACACCTGTCGGTCTCGGTCCACGGTGACTACAGTGCGCACGTCAATCACGTCCTTGTGCGTGGATGGGACGAAGACCTGTTCGATTCTCCAGGTCGCGCCGTCGGGATCGCGGAAGGTGCGGGTCATTCTCAGCCTGTTGCCCTCTTTAGCCAGCGAAGCGGTTGCCACCTCATGCAGTGATAACCAGCGCACGCTGTCTCCAGCCTCGTAACACAGTTGTGCCCTGTTCCATCCCGTCGCCATCGGCTGTCCCTTCACGGAGACCAGCAGCGTCCCCACGCGGTCAGGATGGAAAGATACTTGCAATGCGCCGGAGGTTACTTTAGGGGCATCCGCCGGTATCGCTTCTAAAGCAGGCGGTTGCCACTGCGGCGATGATGGTGTGATGCGCGGCGCGAAGCGAATGTAGGCTATGGTGCATTTGCCAGATGTGCCAGGAGGGTCTATCCGTATCCACGCGCGGGGACCCAGCGCGGGCAGGGGCATTCGCAGCGTCACCCAGTCGGTCGTGTGGACAAAGCGGCGTGCAGAACGTTCTTCAGCAGTACCCTGTCCCGCCCTCGCATAAAAGATTTGCAGCATACCGGTTTGGTCGCTCTTCAGGCGAATCTCCAGCCAGAGCGGGACATTATCGGGGAATTGGCGGACGGGGCCGTGCGTGTAGGGGTCGTATCCGCCGATTTCGATGACCATGCCCTCGGGCGAATGGCTGATGCCTGAGATGTGGTGTGTCGGTTGCCATTCGGCGACGGTTTTGGGGTCGGTGAAGTCGAAAGCGGGTAGTTCCCGCGAGACCTGCGCAGAGCACGCCACGCACAACAGCGCGCTGGCAATCAGGAAAGTCGTGTGAACAGCGAACGCCATCGGTTACGTCTCCTCATGTTAAGGCAGTTTTATCGGAAACTCTACTTCGTGGCATCGCGTGGTTTCCCTGCCAAAAGCCCGAACACGAGGGTACCGGTAACGGCGGCACTTCCCAGCAACGACAGATACAGCCCTGCGCGGAACGTATCGGGTTGATAGCGCCACAACACACGGGAGCCGGGAGCGGACACGCTGACCACACGAAACACGCCGTCCGAGATACGGTAATGATGAGATTTACCGTTTACCCGGACCTTCCACCCGGGATAGGCTGTGTCGGCAAGCACCAGGTCACCAGCAGGTACGCTGGATACCTCCACCTGCTGAGGTGACACGTCGCGCACAGGCAAGTGTTCACCGGTTCCCGCCATCCACGCGCGCAGCGGCTCAACGGGCAGGGGAAACACCCGCCAGGTGTCGGCGGTTTCGCCTGTTGCCACCGCTCCGATACCTGCCCGTTGCAGTTTGTGCAGCAGCCGACCATCCTCTGGCGACCGTTTCCATTCTTGTGCCAGGCGTATGTAATACCTCACCGCTCGCTGGACTGCTACCGGCTCGTAACCCGATGCCTCGAACACTCCCCACATCATGCCCATATTGGAGCCGAGCATCTCCTGCCAGTGGCGCAGGTATTCGGGTGTGTTCGGGCCGTAGTCCACATAGCTGACGTACTTACGCCACATAGGCACCTGTTCGGGCACGAGGAGCCTGCCCCCGGTACGTGAGACCGTCTGTACCGTGGGCGGTGGTTGGGTAAACGCGGTGAGGTGTGCGGTAGGATTGGCAGGCATTGCCACAGGCAGAAGTTCAAAAAGAATCAGTGGCATTGCCGCCCACCAGCGGCGCGCCGGTGTGAGCCTCAGGATGAGCACGGCGAACAGCGCTACCACAATCGCTCGCAGAAGACCGGTAATGGCAGTCGCATGAGCCGAAGAGACGAGGGCGGGGGAGACGGTCTCCGGTCGGCTGGCGCGGATGACATCGCAGCGTGCTGCCCACTCGATCATGTTTGCTCCCTGCCAGGCCCAGAGCGACGCCAGAATTATCAGAGCCAGCGGTAACAGCAACCACTTGCGCGAAAAACGCAGATGCTCCCAACCCAGGGCGGCGGCGACGCACAACGCAAAGTCGGTAACGATAAGCCAGCGGGCAGGGTCGTGAAAAGCTTTCAGTCCGGGCAGCAGGTAATAGGCGACGATGTAAAGCCCTGCGGACGTGCCTGTGGCGAGCCACATGCTCAACCCGGCGACAACCATCCAGAAACGTGCCTCCGCACGCGCTTTCCACGCAGCAAATGCCGCCATCAGAGGCAAAATGCCCACTGTGCAGGCGACTTCCCAGTAGTTGCCTCTCCCCAGCCAGTTGCCCTGCCAGGGTGTGCCGTACAGGTCGGGTACGAGGAGTAGAGGTATCTGTTCAGGGCGAAGGGGAAAGCGATCTGCCCCCCATACCGAGAGGTTCACGCGAGGAGTTTCGTACAGCAGCTGTAGCAGCGGCAGCCAGTGTGCGGCAGACAGCAGCAACCCGCCGGTACCGCCGAGGAACAGGGACGGCAGTGGGCGCCAGCCGTCTTTTGCCATCTGCCAGCCTGCCCACGCCGCAGTGAGCAGTAGTGCCATGTACGCGACCTGTGCATGACCCGCCAGAAGAAGCAGGGCAACCGCAAGAGCCAGTATCGCTACGTTCACCGCGCTATTCGCCTGCCGCACGCGCTCCACCGACCACATCAGCCATCCCATCCATGCTATAGTCTGGAACATGCCGGGGAACTGCGCTCGTGGCACGAAAGCTCCGCTCAGCATCCATGCGGTGCTGCCCAGCAGTGCGGAGCGGAAAGGAACGCCCAGCGTGCGCAGGAATAACCACATGCCAACCCCACCGAGCCATAGATGCAGCACGGCGTTCCACGAAAGGTAGCGGGCAGGATGTAACAGCGTGAGCAGTAGCGTGGAGGGGTAGAAGAGCCACTCTTGCGGGTTACCCGCAAACGGTTGTCCGAACAGTATGTGCGGGTTCCACAGGGGCAATATGCCTTGCGTCAGCCAGCGTGCCACGAAGGTGGTCATGGGCAGGAAGTAGAGCATGATGTCGCCCCAGTAGAGCACCTGCTGCGCAAAGACAACCTTCCAAAAAACACACGCCGCTACGAGGGCGAACCAACCCAGCGCAGCGGCGTGTTGCCTGCGGTGTGACACCGCTGTAACTCCGCTTAATCGGGACTGGCTATGGCCACGAGCAAGCTGACGACAAAGAAGCCCACGGCGATATAGCGGGTAATCATCGCCAGCTGCTCATCACGTCCCAGCTTGCCGCGAAATTGCGAACTGACCTGCCCGCCGACCGTGCCTGAGAGCCCCTCATGTCGCGTGGTCTGCATGGCAACGATGAAGATGAGCGCAATGGCGAACAGCACCTGCACGATGACCAGAAAGGTATACATCTACACTCTCCTTCGCGTATTCCGATGCGCTGCAGACGGGCGGGGCGTAGTCAGTACACGACGGTGGCTCGAACGTGCCTTGTCAGAGGAAGCCTCGGAACCTGTTTCGGTATCGGATTCGCTGTACACATTGCTGTACGGCTCATCCGGACTGGGGGCGACGTTCACGTCATCTGCTACGATGTCGCTTTGTGAGACGGTTTGTTCCGAGTAGCTGTTCGGCTCGCTGTAGCTGGTATAGGTGCTGTAGTCCCCATAGCTTCGGCGCGTGGTCGTGTTGTAATCGTTTTCCAGAGAAAGGGTGTTCATGATGTCGTTAGAGGCGCGCCGAAACTCGCGGATGGCGTTGCCCAGCGATCGACCTATCTCAGGCAGCTTCTTCGGACCGAAGATAATCAGCCCGATGATGAGTATCATCATCACTTCGCTAAAGCCGAGGCTCCCGAACATCGTGTCCCTCCCGCTGCTGTCGCAGCACATCGTTGCTGGTAATATTTTACCACAGTTTGCCTGTAGCCATCTCAGACTGCCACTTCCACCTCTGGCGGAGTCACGAAGTCATTCCACCGCTGGGCGACCTTACCTTCAGCCGCATTGCCCCTGTGGATACACACGCGGAAGCGCCAGCGCAGGCTTTCACCGTGTGGCAGAGTGTAATCACCGTGCTCCTGTCCCTGTGTAAATGCTGCCAGACCGAACGGGTTCACCGTCATCAATCCATAGTCGCGCACGTGCCACCACGCCGGGTGGCGAAAGCTGGAAGGGTGCTGCATGATAGCGATGCCCACAGGAATCCCCTCTACCTGTCCGCTGTAGTCGCACCAGTGCGCTCGCTTACCCCATGTTTGCGGCTCGTTGATTCCGCCTTCGGAGTTCTCTATCCGTCCTCCGCGAGGCACATCCATGGAGGACGCCACCCGCACCGACAGGATGCCCCCTTCTTTGGTGTCACCGAAACGTACATCGCCCTCTGTGGCAGTCAGGATCACTTCCACATCCATCAGGTGTTCTTCTTCAGGCAAGGGGAAGACACGTACCTTCAGGTGTTGCTCCAGCAACTTCTTTCCCTGCGAGTCTGTCCAGTCACTCAGCGTCTCGAAGCCACCGCACACATAACCACTGTACGTGGTCAGGGTCTGGCGGTGCAGGGTGTAGCCGTGTCCGGGCTCTTCGCTCCAGTTATCTACTCCGTTCACGTCGCCAAAGGCAATCCACATGGAGCGATGGTGCACGTGGTCATTGGTTTCGCCGGGTACGTCGTGGCGCATCGGCCAGTGACGTGTCACACTCACTCCTCCCGGACCGCGCAGGGGATAGAAGCAGGGGCGCGCAGGGTTGCCAGCCTTGATGTAAGCGGTGAACAGTTTACCATCAGTATATATGACGATACGGTCTTCGCTTTCTTCCACGCTAACTCGATGCGGATGTTCCCCTTCGCTCTGCTCCAGCGTTGCAATGACGGTTTCACCGGCAGTTAGTTCGGGGAACAAGCACCACAGTTCGTTGCCTGCGGTCTGTACCGGCAGACGCAAGCCTCCTGTAGAAAGCCAGTACACTGCGCCGGGTTCGCCTGATACAGGCAGGGAAAGTGGACAGTTGTTACGCGAAGTCGAGCCGGGCTGAATCATAAGCCTGATCGCTTGCATGAGCCTCACCTCTGCGTACTGACGTGTGCATTGATGATTCGTTATGGGGCTATGGTCATCCTCTTATCAGCACGTCCGGCAGTTCAGTGAGCGAGGATATCCGTGCAACAGGGGATGCAGCGGAGAGGTTGTTCTCGCATGGGTCTGGTTCCACGCGCCACTCGCGGGTGTAAACACTGCGCATTCCAGCGCGAGACGCTCCCACTACATCCGCACACCAGTCATCTCCGACGTAAACAGCTTCGTCGGGAGATACCCCTAACTGGTACAGGGTAATATGAAATAAATCAGGATTCGGTTTCACTATCCCCACGTCTGCAGATACCACGATGCACGAGAGATACCGGGAAAGACCGTGCCGGTTCAGTACCCTGTGTACACACGGGGTGTATGGGTAGTTGGAAAGCACCGCCAGCAGGTACCGTTGTGAGAGCTGACGCAACAGAGGATCAGATACGGTGCAGGCACCACAGCCTTCTCGCACGCGAGCGCGTAGTGCATCATCATGTCGTACACCCGTTTGGGATTTGGAGGCGTCGCGGTCAATCGTCGCCAGAGGGTTGCCATGCGCTCGTAGAAGTCGTTCTCCCGTAATTCGGGCAGGTTGCGCGCATACTGTTCATCGCGGATATGCACATAGTGCTGTACGAAGGCATCAAAGGGCACATGGGGAGCGGCCGGGTGCACATACTCGTAAACGCCCTGCAGGATGCGCAGGAACTCGGCTTCGCGCAGCGGCACCAGCGTGTTGACAAAATCAAACACTATCGCCCGCACGGGACTTCGTATCGGGGGCAAGAGTGTACTCCTATTCCTCCGGAATTAGCTCTCGCAGCTGAGTTTCTGTACGGTGTAAACCGGCAATGTCTTCTATCTGTCTGTAAAGGTGTCGGGCGTAGCTGAAGGCGTTAATCGCACGCACTATCTGTTCCTGTCGCTTTGCCAGTATACCAATATTCTCCACGCACCGCGCTGCTTTCGCCCAGAGGTGATGTGCTTCGAACGTCTGGTAGGAGCGAACAAGGTGACGTTGTGCCTGACGCCATTCGTCGGTGTGCAGCAGGGCAATACCCAGCTCCATCTCCGCCTCAGCCTGTGCCAACTCCGCATCCCACTCCTGTGCGAGCAGATTCAGCGCCCACCGACAGTAGGGGATTGCTGAGGTGTGTTCACCTCGCAGGTTATAGCACCGTGCCAGCTCAATATAGCACTGGGCACGGTCGGAGGCAGAAGCAGGTTCTTTTTCCAGCCGCTTTAGCGCAGAGCGCAGGAAGAGGATCGCCGAGCCGTAATCTGCACGTGCGATACGGTCGCGTGCCAGTCGCAGCCGCGCCCGTGCCTTGCGATGGGTTTGGTGTTGTGGAGCCTTCATCTTTCAGCAGATGCGATTTTGCTATCCGTTTACATTATACCGCGAAAATGCATGGGCAGAGGAGATTTTTCCGATGTATGCGAAATACGGGGTGAACTGGTGAGGAGAGGTACGGCAGGAAATGCGATTTTTGCTGGTGTGGGCAGTTGTGGTGAGTATCGCGGTGGCCAGCGGGTTGTACGCACGCTCTCAGCAGGGTGCTGGGCAGAGCGGGTTCGAAGCGCGCTTCGTGGTAACGGCAGAGGGAACTGAATCGCAGGGCGTCAGGGTATTGAACGGAGCAGACGGTTTCGTGACATACACCAGCAAGGGAGGCTTGCGCTGCCTGACGACTATAGAGGGTACACAGCCAGCCTCGGTGTTTTTGTATTTCGATCTGGGCGAGATGGAATGGTCTGCACCCGTTTATGTGGTGGTAGAGTATTACGACGATGCACTCGCCGGGATGCTGACACTGGAATATGACAGCGACACAGGAGACAGCCTGCAGGCAAAGTATCGCCGTGCCGAAGAGCAGGTAGGAGGGCGTCTGCTGGGCACGGGCGAATGGAAGAAAGCCATCTTCATGCTGAAGAATCCGCTGTTTGCTGGGCGGCAGAACCTCGGAGCGGATTTTCGTTTGTCCGCTTATTACGGGAAGGTGTACGTTCGTGTTGTGCGTGTAAAAAAACAGCGTCCTTTGGAGTGGGGGCAAATCATGCGAGAGGAAGAGGAAGACATTCGCCACCTGAAGGTCACCCCGCTGGTTAAAATCGGGCGAGGGGGACAGCTCATCGTGGGGGGATTTGACCCGTCGCGTAAAGAGGATGTGGAGCCGATGACCCGTGCGTTGGAGGCGGCGATGCCTGCGCTGAAGCAGCTGGGGGTCACCAGCCACGAAGGCTATGTGCGCTGGAATCTGTGCGAACCGGAGCCGGGCAAGTACGACTGGAGTGTATACGACCGCTATGTAGAGATATACAGGCGATACGGCATGAAATGGGTGCCATTTCTGATTGTTGGCTCTGCCTACAGTCTGCCCAGATGGTATTACAAGAACCGACAAGCCGGTTATCAGGGTTATGTCTGTCTGGAACATGGGGAAGAGTCGGATGTACAGTCACTGTGGAACCCTGCGCTGAGAGAACATGTGGCGAGGTTCATCCGTGCGTTCTGCGAGCATTATCGGGGAACCGGTGTGATTGAGTCCATCCTGCTTGGTATCACGGGCAACTACGGTGAAGCCATCTACATCGCCACAGGTAACGACTGGACAGCGGATATTTATGGTCATTACCATACCCATGCAGGGTATTGGGCAGGTGACCCGTATGCCGTGAAGAGTTTTCAGCAGTGGCTGGCAAAGAAGTACACCAGTATAGAGGCTCTTTCCCGCGCGTGGGGCAGGACGTATGCCCAGTTCGAGGACATCCGTCCTTTTCTCAAGAAAGACGCACCCAACGAACGTGCCTGGCTGGATTTCACAGACTGGTATATCGGCTCGATGAACGAATGGGCACGTTTCTGGATGAAGGAAACTCGTAAACACTTTCCCAAAGGTGACATCTACCTCTGCACAGGGGGACATGCTCCGCCAGAACACGGCGCGAACTTTGGCGAGCAGTGCAAGATTGCCGCTGAGGTCGGTGGTGGGGTACGTATCACCAATGAGGCAAGCAATTACGCACTGAACTTTTCGTTGACACGCTGGGTGGCTTCAGCCGGCAGACAGTACGGTGCTTACTTCAGCTTTGAGCCAGCCGGTTATGTGGACCCTAACGGTGTCATCGTCCGCATCTACAACGCTACAGCCTCCGGGGCAAGGGGCCTGCACTACTATTATCCCAACCTGTTTGATACCGAGACCGCTCGCCAGAACTTCATCCGATGGGGGAGCGAGTTCAAACAGCGCAAACCGATTGTGGAGATTGCCGTCTACTATCCGCAGACGCACATCAAGCTGAACGGCAACGATTTTCTGGGTTACGTGCAACCTCTGCGTGACTGCTTCGATTTCGATTACATGAGCGACGAGCAGATACTGGACGGCGGGCTGAAACGGGTTAAGGCGTTGATACTGCTGCACGGAAATGTCTCCGAGGGCAGTGTGTGGCGTGCGGTCATTGGGTGGGTACGGGCAGGTGGCTTGCTGATAGCCCCTGCGAGTATCGGCAGGTTGCGTGACGTGGAGGGCAATGACACCTATCATGATGACCTGTTCGGCGAAGGAGCAAACACCGGCAAGGGAAGGGTGCTGTTGTACAACGGCCCAGGAGGCAGTGCGAAGTATCGTGCTTTTATCAGCAGCAGCTTAGCGAAAGCTCCCGAATTGTCCACCGCCAGCCGGCAGATGGTACAGGCGGATGGCGAAGAGGATGGCGTATTCGTCACGCTCTGCGCCCCGAACGAGCTGCTCTGGCTGAACACGACAGATGCAGAAGCAAGCAGGCAGGGCAAAAAGCTGCCACCGCATTCCATCGTGTCCTGGCAGGTTACAGGGCGGTAGATTGCTATTGCAACCGAATGCTTGCTCTTACTGTGCCCGCTCGCTCGTGACGCGCCGTGACCTTCACCTCGCCGCCGTTGGGGGCACGTACCACCCATTCCACCTTCAAACGGTCGTCGGTGGGGTCGGCAACCCAGCCGGTAGGAGCTGAAGACTTGTAAGCGCGCCCTTCCAGCTGTCCCAACTCCTCGCGCGGCTTGCCTGTCTCCAGCGTGGCTCCTTCAGGCAGCTCTATCTCGCACACGACGCCACGGGTTACTTTATTCTCCAGAGCCGCTTTGGTCACGTAGGTTGGTAGCCAGCCGGCGTTGTGTACTACCAGACGGATGCGGTACGCGCCGTCGCCCAGCGGGGTTGCGCTGGCTTCCAGAATCTCCAGCCTGGGCGAAATCAGCCCCTGCCATATCACCCAATCCGCCAGAGAGGCAATCTCCTTCTCCAGAAACTCAGGCGGAGGGTTACGGAAGGCATATTGCGCGTTCCAGCCGCCGATTTCCACCTCGCCCAGCTGGGGATGCTGAACCTTATACCAGTCCACGTAGCCTTTGCCTTCCAGCACCTCATCGCTCCACCTGAGCATCTTCAGGTCATCTTCAAAGGGGTGTTCGCGGTACCAATCGATATATTTGTAGTCGGTGATGCCTGCTTGCCTCTGCGGGCTCCAGATTTCCACCGTCCACGCAAACACGCCCAGATGTTCGTACATCCAGTCGTCAAACACGCCCGTGATGACCTCGTTGGGGTGGTAGCGAAAATCGTGATAAACGGAGATGTGCGGGTAGCCGGTCAGTTCCGTACCCTTCTGCCCGATTTTCTGGTATGTCCAGAGGTCTTCGGCGGGGAACTTTTCGTCGGGCTTATCACTGAAGGGTCGCAACAGCAAACCGCCATAGGTATGGAAGGTAACTGCGCCGGTGATGTTTGGATGAGAGACGATGAACTGCGCTATTGCCCGCACCTCTGGCTCGGAGGTAGGAAACGGTCCCGCGCCGCGCTGTTCCTTTTCCTGCCGCCAGTTAGCCGGGAAGTTGCGGTTGAGGTCGAGCCCCTCCTTCTTGGGCTGCAGGGGTATCAAAACGCCGTCGTAGTTATCTATCATGTCTTCGGGAAGCAACCGATAATACTGTCCGCCTGTCTCGGTGGGGTCACGGCGCACCATCAGGCGAGGCTCGTCTGGCGAAATCTTCCATGCGCCGTTCGGGTCAGGGATACGCATGGTAAGCATCCGCCCGTCGCCGTCGATATCTTCCTGACGTAAGCCCTCGATGGGGTCTTCATCATAGGGATACGGGCGGGTGCTGGAGCGGATGAGTTTGGGTTTGTCTGCCAGCGCCCATTCCGCACCGTCCGGGTTCACGCGCGGGCACAGATAAAAGGCGCGTGTATCCAGTGCGCGCGTGATGTCAGCGTCCTGTCCATACTGCACGCAGAGCTTGTTCAACAGGTAA
This sequence comes from Bacillota bacterium, assembly GCA_023511455.1. Lineage (NCBI taxonomy): Bacteria > Bacillati > Bacillota > Bacillota bacterium. Next base: position 28,253 of record JAIMBJ010000017.1, on the reverse strand, counting down.
AGCACCGCACTGGAAGCGGAAACCTCTGTCGCATGGATGTTACCATCTGCCCAGAACGCTGGCTTCTCGGTATCAGCACCCGTATCGAACCGGGTAACGGTCACGACCCAGATTTCACGTCCTTCGTAGCTTTTGCCTGCGCTCTCCACGCGCACGAGGTGAGGATACTCTTCCGCGTAAGCCTGTAGAATGCGCGTCAGGTCTTCGTAACGGTAGAAGCGGTCAAAAGAGACGTCCGGCATCTGTTCTCCTCCAGCAGTTAACGGGTCGGTTGCGTTACAGAAGCATTCTGTATTCGCCTCTCCAGTTCCTGCGCGATGAGCATCTGCACCCGCCTGTAGGGAAAACGGTCCCCCGGGCAGTAGGTTTGGCTGACATCGCGGTGGCGACGTACGTTCTGCAAGGGGATGTTGTATTTCTGCATCAGTTTGGCACAGAGCTTCACCAGCGACTCTATCTGCGCCGGGGTTGGCTGTTTCGCGCTTCGTCTGCCATTCCACCTGCCGTGGCTATCAAAGTCACCGATGAGGCAAATACCGAGGTACCTGCTGTTGTAGTAACCGTTTCCAGAGTGAGCTCCCTGGCAGTTTTCCGGGCGACCGGGCTGAATGCGCCCGTCCGGCAGTATCACGTAGTGATAACCAATATGATAGGTTTTTTCGCCACAAACTATACTAAAACCGCGCTGTCGATGCATTTCGTCTATTTTCTTCGCATCCACCATGCGGCCTTTCAGGCGGAAGGGTGTTGCGGAGTGGTGGATGAGAATGCCTTCGGGTACGGGCGGGCGAGGGGGAGTGATACGTGTCAAAGGCGCAGGCAGAGGATAGCCTGTGCGATAAAGATACCAGACTACAGCACATCCGATGAGGATACACAAGATGATAACGGAAAATGTCCGGACAAAACGCATCTGTTGCCGTCTCCTGTGAAACTACGGGTTTTGATTGTATCCTGTAGAAGCAGGGCGAGTCAAGGTTCCGAGGGGTGGTCGAGAAAGCCACGTGAACGCCTCTTGGAGGGCGAAGATCCTGCCGAGCCCGTCCTACCTCATTTACGGCTCATCCAAGCTTCTTCCTTAGCCGCGCCACGTGGCTTTCTGGATAACCGAAAAGCGGTCGGTAACCCCAAAGTCTCTGTAAAGGCTTTCGGTTAGAGAACCTTTGGGATAGTTTGTTTTTCCTAGATACCGATGAGCTCTGTTACGACCAGTAGAAACTCTACGGTAAATTCACCTACTCCGTCCAGCTCGCGGAAGGGTTCAACGTGGTGCGGTTGGAAGAACTGCAGGGTGGGAGGAAACCTGTCTGTGGGCTGAATGTGTTGGAACATCTGGAGAATGTGTTCTCGCAGTTTCATGGTTAATGTTGGGTTATAGGCGTGTTTCACATACATTTCCACGATGAGATGCACATGGCGTGGTGTGCGCTCTCTTTTACCAGATTCTTTGAACCTCACGATAAAGTCGAATGGTGACTGTGTTTTCTTGCCCGGATACACCCGGATTTCGACGTTGTTGGACGTGGTGTAGACGACGTCATCCTTCTGGCAGCGTACAGCACGCAGAATGCGGTAGAAGCATAGCAGGTTGTAGTACACCGCTACCAACAAGCACCAGAATTGTCTCATGCGGTTACCTCATAGACCAGCAGATAACGGTGTATGATGTGTAACCCCTCCGTGGTAGACCAGACCGGCAAGTTGCTGGGCACTACAACGATGATTTCCTTGAGCCATAATCGAGAGACAGGCTGAAGCGCGTCCACAACTACCTTGGCAAGGGGCACTACCTGTCCACCGAAACGAACGTCTCTCGTTTCCACGATAACGAACTCTCCTTGCTGTAGCCTAGACAACGCCTGCTGCGCGGATGCCTGTATGCTTGCGTGGCAGTCTTGCGTATCTTGTCGCGTGTTCTGTTCAGTTAGATGTATTAATACGAGATTGTGTCCTTCTCCAGCATACCTCTGATGGAGATTGGCATCCACCTGTTGCTTAAGTTTCTCCTGCGGGAATATCCATACGGTAGTCGTTTGCAAAGTGGACGTCTCTACCTTCGTGGCGTGTAGCGTTTCAAAACCGGGGGAAGGTAGACGAGATTCCTCATACGGTACGTCAGTCGCCGGTTTCTCGAAAACGGGCAGGTATTCGTGCGCGAGGAACAGGAAATTGTGCTTTACGCTCCTGTCCGCCCAGAAGCCTGTGGTCCTGCAGTTATGCTGACGCTTGATGACCAGCTCCTTCAGGCGAAAACCTGCCTCGAGAAAAACTTCTATCGTCTTGAAGCCTATCGGTACCACGTGTTTGCGTTGTCTGGTGTCGCCGATGAGCACAGCGCATTTGCTGCCCGGTTTTAGCACCCTGTAGCATTCGGAAGCAACCTGACGCATCTCGTGCAGGAAATCCCCAACACCAAGCTGGGAGAGGTCGCCTTCAATGCTCGAAGTATACGGGATAATTCCGGCATAAGGCGGGTGAGCGCAAATCAGGTCTACGCTGTTGTCGGCAATGCCCTCCAGACAACGGGCATCTCCGACCGAAACCTCAGGCTCGTAGATGGGAGATTCCGCAAAAAGACTACGTGGCAAGCTGAAGCGCAGGTTTTCCAAAGTCATTTCCACACATACTGGGTTAATGTCACGGGCGATACACCGCCGTCCCAGCAGTTTCGCTTCCACTGCGGTGGTGCCGCCACCCACGAACGGATCGAGCACGAGGTCGCCGGGATTGGTGTAGCGCAGTATCAAATTGCGGGGAATGTAGGGCGACCAATTGCCACGATACCGTCCATCGTGCGTCGCCCAGTTGCCACGCTGTTTGAAACTCCAGACGGTGGTATTCTCCAGGCGGAATTCTGCCGGCTCCCAGGTCTTGATGCGTTTGGGATGCGAGAGCGTGGAGACGTTTACCCCAACCGCTTCGGTGATGATGCGTTCCAGTTGTTTGAAGGTAATCCCGAACTGTTCCCCGATCTGTGCGTCGCTCATCCCGGCACGTTTGGCATCCAGTACCGCTTGAACGAACGCCTGCTCTCCGTGTTGCTGACGGATGTGTCCGCCAACAGGCTTGTCCAGTTCCAGCCCACAGAGGGGACACACATATTTGCCTTGTAGAAGCAAATTCGTCATCTTCTGCTTACCTTCGGGTGGTGTTCCACTGAATGGTAACATCGGTTCATGCGCGGTGTCAAGTGAAGGAATGCAGATATGGTATAATACCATCGCAGCGCCGTTCGTACAGGCGTTGACTTCACTCGGAGGAGTGTTTTTCGAAAATGGCTCAGGCGACGATGACCGACCTGGAGACGTTGCGCCACAGTACGGCGCATCTGATGGCTCAGGCTGTTTGTGAACTCTTCCCCGGCACCAAGCTGGCAATCGGCCCGCCCATCGAGGATGGCTTCTATTACGATGTGGACCCACCGCAGCCGATCACGGGAGAAGACCTGCCGCGTATTGAGGAGCGAATGCGCGAAATTGCGGCGCGCGACCTGCCTATTGAGCGTATCGAACTGCCCCGTCTCGACGCGCTCAGACTGGTGCGGGAACTCGGGCAGGACTATAAGGTGCAGATTATCGAGGAGATCCCCGAAGAGGAGACCATCAGTTTCTACCGGCAGGGCGATTTCATTGACCTGTGCCGCGGCCCCCACGTGGAGCGTACCAGCCAGATTAAACACTTCAAACTGCTCTCCATCGCAGGGGCGTACTGGCGCGGCGACGCACGAAACAAGATGCTGACCCGCCTTTACGGAACCGCATGGTTTACGGAGGAGGAGCTGCACGACTACCTGCAGCGCATGGAGGAGGCAAAGCGGCGTGACCATCGCAAGCTGGGCAGGGAGTTGGGTATCTTCCTTATCAGCCCGGAGGTGGGCAGCGGATTACCACTGTGGCTTCCCAAAGGGGCTATCCTGCGCGACACGCTGGAGACCTTCCTCAAGAAGGAACAGTTGAAACGCGGCTACCTGCCGGTGGTGACACCGCATATCGGCAAGCTGGACCTGTACAAGACCAGCGGGCACTGGTACAAGTATCAGGAAAGCATGTTCCACCCGATTCAGGTGGAAGATGAGGAATACATGCTGAAGCCAATGAACTGCCCGCACCACATCCAGATTTACAAGTCGGAGACGCGCAGTTACCGCGACCTGCCGTTGCGCCTGGCGGAGTTCGGCACGGTGTATCGCTATGAGCAGAGCGGCGAGCTGGGTGGGTTGACGCGCGTGCGCGGCTTCACGGTGGACGATTCGCACATCTTCGTCACGCCAGACCAGCTGGAAGACGAGTTCAAAAACGTGGTGGAGCTGGTGCTTTATGTGTTCGAGCGGCTGGGGCTGGAGGAATACCACGCCCGTGTGGGCTTACGCGACCCCAAGAGCGACAAATACGTGGGCAGCGACGAGGCGTGGGAGCAGGCGCAGCAAGCCATCCTGCTGGCAGTGGAACACATGGGCATCCAGTACACTGTTGCCGAAGGCGAGGCGGCGTTCTACGGACCCAAGCTGGACTTCCTTGCCAAAGACTGTCTGGGCAGGATGTGGCAGTTGGGCACGGTGCAGGTGGACTACACGTTACCCGAACGCTTCGACCTGGAGTATATCGGTCCCGACGGTCAGCCGCACCGTCCGGTGATGATACACCGCGCGCCCTTCGGCTCGCTGGAACGGCTCATCGGCATCCTGATCGAGCATTACGCAGGAGCCTTCCCGCTGTGGCTGGCGCCGGTGCAGGTGATTGTGCTGCCCATTGCCGACCGGCATGTGCCTTACGCGCAGCAGATCCGCCAGCGTCTGGAAGAGGAGGGCTTCCGCGTGGAGGTAGATGCCCGCAACGAGAAAACAGGCTTCAAGGTGCGCGAGGCGGAGCTGCAGAAAATCCCGTATATGCTGGTCGTGGGTGACCGCGACATGACCAACCAGACCGTTTCCGTGCGCAAACGCAGCGCAGGCGACCAGGGCGCGGTGTCTCTGGAGGCGTTCATCGCCCGTTTGCGTGAGGAGATGGGCGGAAAGGGATACTGAGAAGCGAGCAAACGCCGGCAGGACGACAGCAGCCACCCTACCAAGTCGCCTGCCGGTGTCCTTTTAGGAGTTACGCAGCTGCGACGAAGATCGGGTAGGTCATTCTTTTTCAGTGAATGCAGAGACTTTGTCATACTGAGCGTCCTCGAAGATCTTGGAGCCCCAAAAGAGATTCTTCGCTTCGCTCAGAATGACAGATGATGTCACTGTATGTCGCAAACTCATGAACAGTCTTTCAACTGCGTAACCCGTATCTTTTTGAATGTGTCTCTAGTGCACGCACAGCCAGAAGAGGAGATGACACCTTTGTCCGAAACACTGTGCCGGGTAGAAGTGTTCGGCGGCTTGCGCCTGATTGTGGGGGAGCAGGTTATCACCCGCTTTCGTACCGAGAAGACCGCGCTTTTGCTGGCTTATTTAGCCACCCACCTGCACCAATCCCATCCCCGTGAGATATTGCTGGACCTGCTATGGCCTGAAAGCACTGCTGAGAGTGGTCGTACCAGCTTGCGGGTTTCGCTCAGTGCGTTGCGAAGGATGCTTGAAGAACACGGGGTGGTGCCAGAGAGCGTCTTCTACACCGACAACTTCGGCATCGGTCTGCGGGCGTCGGCTGTGGTCACGGACCTGCAGATGATGGAGAGTAGCCTGCGCTTAGCCCGCCAGAGCACCAGCGTTGCGGATCGAAGGCAGCATCTTGCGAGAGCTGTAAGCCTTTACACCGACCTGCCGCTGAAGGGTTATTATGAGGACTGGGTGTTGCAACTGCAGGAGCAGGTTTCAGAACGCTATTTCCTCGCGCTGGATGAGCTGCTGAAGATACTGGAGGCTGAGGGACAGCTGGATGTGGCGATAGAATACGCTCTGCACGGTATCGCGCAGGACCCCCTGCGGGAAGAACCGCACCTGGCGCTTGTTCGCATCCATCTGGCAAGGGGCTATCCGGCTGAGGCGCGGAAAGCGTACGCAGAATGGGAGCGGTTGCTGCAGGAGGACCTGGATTCTACCCCATCCCGCGAGACCCTGATGCTGGCGCGAGCGATAGACTCGGCAGCGCAGCAGGCACATCAGACCACAGAGGCAATGTGCCGGAGCGCGTTACCTCCCGCACCAGGAAGGCTCGTGGGAAGAGACCGCGAGGTGGAACGCTTACTGCAGCTGCTCAAAACCGAAACCGAGCGGCTCGTGACACTGGTCGGCGAGGGGGGCATAGGCAAAACCCGTCTGGCGATTGAAGTGGGGCGACGGTTCATCGCGCAAACGCGGCACCCCGTGTGGTTCGTGGATGTCACGGACGTGAGAGACGGCGCGTTATTGCTGGGACGTATCCTGCAGGCGTTAGGCGTTACCTCACATGTCGCTACCGTAGAGGAAGAAGTCGCGAGGGTCTTGGGTAGTGCCCCGTCGTTGCTGGTGCTGGATAACTTCGAGCAGATGGACGCGAGCGGTAAGCAGACGGTAAAGAGCCTGATGGAACAACTGCCAATGCTGCGCGTGCTAATCACCTCCCGATTGCATTTGGGATTGTCCGAGGAGAGGACCGTGCGAGTGCAGCCGCTGGAGACCCCCTTCGCGGGGGGGTGGAAAGCGAACGGTGCGCCTCATACTGAACAGGCTTCTCTGGAATCGTTGCTTCAATGCCCAAGCGTGCAGCTTTTCCTGGCGCAGGCGCAACAGGTGCGCCCGGGGTTCGAGTGGAACGCGCAGAACGCCGCGTCCATTGCGGGTATATGCGAGCGTCTGGAGGGAGTACCTCTGGCGCTCATCCTCGCGGCTTCACGGGTCAGGGTGCTGTCGCCGCAACAGATACTGCACTCTCTACAGAAGCATCCCGACCTGTTGAGTGCGCAGCAGTCCTGTTTGCCGGAGCGGCATCGGTCTTTAAGGGTGTCCCTGGAGTGGAGTTATGCCCTGCTTTCCCCGGAGATGCGCCGGCCGTTCCGAATGCTGTCGGTTTTCGAGGGAGGATGGGACCTTGCGGCAGCCCGAAGCGTCCTGACGGGATTTATCTCTACTGAGATCGGACGCGCCGATGCAGTGCTACTGGACACACTGGACGCCTTGATCGAGAACTCGCTGGTGCAGATGGAGGAGACCGACGGCGAAGCGCGCTACCGGATGCTGGAGACGGTGCGCGTGTTCGCAGAGGAGTATCTGGAAGCGAGCGAGGACGCGGCAGATGCCAGAGCCAGACACTTTCTCTTCTACAGCCACCTTGCCGAAGAGGCGGATAGACAGCGCACGGGACCGCTGGTGGCGCAGTGGGCGTCCTGTCTGGGGCGTGAGCACCGCAACTTATTGAGTGCGCTGGAATACAGCGTGCAACGGGACAGCGCGAAGACCGATGCTGGTGCGTTGCGTATGGCGGCGTTTCTGTGGGTGTACTGGATGATGCGCGGCGCGCTGGTGGAAGGCAGGCAGGTACTGCATCGTTTGCTGGACGCTTACTGCGCGTCGGGAGAGGAAGAGGTTTCACGATGGTGGGCGTGGGTGGCGATGGGTGTTGGTGCGCTGGCATGGATGCAACGCGACCTCGATGAGGCGGAGCGTTGCCTGACGGAGAGCCTGCAGCGATTTGAGAAAAGGGGTGATAAAGCCGGTCAAGCCTTCGCGCGGCTGTGGCTGGGCAACGTGCTTTACCGCCGACAAGGTTATTCACAGGCGCGCGCCGCCTATCAAGAAAGCCTTGCGCTGGCGGAGGAGATACAGGATGTGGAGGCAATGACCTACGCGCAGATGTGGCTGGGCAACCTGGCGCAGAGGGAGGGGGAGACGGACAAAGCGAAGTCTTTCTACCTTTCCTCTCTGGCACTGGCTGAGAAAGGAGCAGACTGGTACGCACGGGGCTTTTTGCATTACAATCTGGCGCAGCTTGCCCACTGTCGGGGAGAACATCAGGTGGGTATGGAGCATCTTCGACAGTGCCTGCAACTGCGTCTACAGATACGGGACTACCCGGGCGTCGTGGAGGCACTGGATGAATTGAGTCTGTGGCTGGCGAACACAGGGCAACATGCGCAGTTAGGCGCACAGTTGAAGGGCACCAGCGACGCTCTGCGCGAGCAGCTGCACTTGCCCGTCCGCACAGAACACCAGCAAAGGGTGGACGCCGTGTTGCGAGCGCACCTGAACGAGTACGAGATACACAGTTGCATTCAACAGGGACGGCAAACCGCACTGGATGAGCTCGTGCCGCTGCTGGAGAGCGTGTTGGAGGGTGAAGCTCCTTCCTCGCTCTGAGCCGGGTGCAGCATCGTCGCACCAAATCTCTTTGGGTGTTAGCGGAGAGTCTTGGGGTTTCTTCGCTTCGCTCAGAAGGACACCTGTCTGTCATGCTTAGCGGCAGCGAAGCATTTCACCCGTATTTTTTCAGAAAAAATATCCTCGCACCGATTTGTAACGTTTTTGTAACGGTGCTAGAGTAGACTGGGGTCACTACTCGAAGGAGGAACGCAAATGAAACGAGGGTTCTGGATGGCTTTTATGCTCGCCGCGATGCTGTTGGGCAACCTGACAACGGGGCGCGCGCAAACATTTGAGTACCTGAGGGCGCCAGGTGCCCTGTCCATAAGCCAGCTATCACGTGACGGCGACTTCTTCGCCGCGAGGTTGACTACCTTGGAAGCGGCTGAAGCGGTGTTGTGGAGCATCACCGATGGCTGGGAGCGTCTGTTTCCCGGGTTATGGGGCAGTGCGAACGGCGTCTCTGCGGATGGCAGCGTCGTAGTCGGTGGCGTGGGGGACAGCGCATTCGTCTGGCGGCGGGGCGGAACATTTCTCACCTTCGCGCCGCCCAGCAACGCCTGGAGCATGAATGACGCCGGCAACCTGTTCATTCTCTGGAGGAATTACGGCGCCTTGCGTGACCTGACCTCCGGTGCTGATCTCAAGGTGTGGCCCAGCCAGGGAACTGGTTCCGCATTCACGGCACAACCTGTGAAGCTTTCTCGCGACGGCAGCACGGTGATTGGTTATAGGAGCGGTTCCCGCCGGGACGGGTTCGTCGACCGGGTCGGTGGAGGCTCCTTCAATTTGCCCAACTATGCATTTCCGCAGGCGGTTTCTGCAGACGGCGCGTGGGTGGCGGGCCCGTACCATGACGGCACTTTGTGGCAGACGTTCTTGTGGAGCGCAAGCACCGGGTTTAGAGTCCTGCCGCAGCTGCCCGGGCCCCCCATTACGCAGGGCAATACCACGCCGCGCATCGCCGGAGTCTGGGTGGGAGTAGGAGGTCCACGCGTCGTTGGCATGGTACGCGTTGCGAACGACGACCCCGAGGCGGGCTGGTATGGATCAGAGGGCGAGCGGTTTGCTGCCGTCATCTGGGTGGACCCCGAGCTGCCTCCGCAGTATTTGCGCCAGTATTTTCAAAACGTTCATCAGTTGCAGGGCGACCCAATCTACCCGCTGGGAGTAGTTTATGATGTCTCCGCCGACGGCAACGTCATTGTCGGTAACAGCGTTGTGGGGGGACCGTGGCGGGCGGAGCTGGCAACCACTGCCAGCATGATTACCACGCCGGAACTACATGCCATCTCACCCGAGACCGTTGCCGCAGGCGGCGACTCCTTCACGCTTCGCACCGAGGGGCGCGGTTTCCGTCCGTACTCGGTGGTGCAGTGGAACGGCTCCGCGCTGCCCACGACCTTCATCAGTCCCACGCAGCTGGACGCGGTGGTGGACGCCTCGCTGATAGCCTCCCCGCACGGCGTGCAGATTGCGGTGAACACCCCGTATCCGTGGGACCCGAACGACGGCAAACGCAGCAACGAGTTGACATTGACCGTCGGACAGGGTGCCTCGCCTGTCATCAGCGCACTGTCGCCCGTGGGCGTGCGCGCGGGCAGTACCGCGATTTCGCTCAGCGTGATGGGACAAAACTTCACCAGCCAGTCGCAGGTGGAGTTCGATGGGCAGCTGCTTTCAAGCACGTTTATTTCGCCCAACGAGCTGCAGGCAAACGTACCGCCGGAGTTACTGGAAAATCAGGGCTCTTTTGCGGTTCGGGTGTATGAGCCCTCGCTGAACGACTACTCGAACACCCTGTCTTTTGTGGTGACCGTCGCCGTGCCTTCCATCAGTCGCATCACACCCACTTCGGTGCTGGAGAAGCCGAGCAGCGACGTGCCTCTGACCGTGCGGGGTGCGGGCTTCCAGCAAGACTCGCGCGTGGTGTTCAGCGGATTAGAGCTACCTGCCACCTTCATTTCGAGTAACGAGCTGCGGGCGGTGATCCCCAAGAGCCAGTTGGCCACGCCGGGAATCTGGTACCTGTCTGTCTTCAATCCAAGCGTGGGGATGTATTCCAACGGCGTGACTTTCCGCGTGCGTGCGCGTCCTGTCACGCCGCCGCCACCGCCTCCGGGCACAGGGCCGGGCGGCTCACCATCGTTGCAGGCGGTTAGTGCCTCCATCGCGCCCAACGTCATGAGCCAGGTGTTCATCACCATCAAGAATGTGGGCGGCGGCGATATGACCGGTGGACGCCTGACTTCCGCCACTTTGAGCGGGTTCCCCACTACCCTGTTGCCGGATCCTGGGCTGTCTGGACTGGGGGCGGGACAGTCGGTTCAGCTCATTTTCAATTTCATGACGCCGAACATCCGGAGCGGACAGTCGTTTGTTATCCGCGTGAGCGGCACCAGCAGTCAGGGCAGCTGGAGCGTCTCTCGCATCGTGACGGTACCCTAGCATGACCTCCGCCTCTGTGTGCGCGCACACAGAGGCGGACACAAACCTGAAAACATTCTAATCTGGAGGTGTAAACATGTGGAAACGAATATGGCAACTGGCAATCGTGGCACTTGCGCTGTTCAGCTTTGCTTCCTCGCGCTGCCATGCCCAGTACGAGTTTAGTTTGTATCCGGACAGCCTGGTGATCCATCCCGGCGGGTTCTACGAGTGGGTTTACGGCTGGCTAGTTAACACAGGCACGGATCCGTTAGATATCCGGTTCACGGCTTTCAACGATGGTCTGGTGGCGGTGGGCGTGACGGTGGACACCACGCCGTTTTACGACTGGGTGTTCACGCTGGACGATTTAACCCTGCGTCTGGAGCCGTGGGTTCATCACTGGATTCCGCTGTTCAATGTCTACGTGGACCCTGACGCGCCCGCTGCGCTCTATGAGCCGATAGCCATTCTGGAGTTCGACGAGATTGGTGGCGCTTCGGTGGAGCTTGGCGCGAGCTGGGAGCTGCACGTGGTGCCTGAACCGGCAACGGTGGTGACCATGGGCGGCGGGTTGGCGATGCTGCTGTTCCGCCGATGGCGTAAGAGACAGTAGCGTCTTTTGCTGGCAGCGCATGATTGCGTTCGCCGTGCATGGAGAGGGTAATCGTGCCAGGATGCGAAGAGATGCCCTCTCTTTTACTTTTGACGGACAAAGCGGTTATAATAGAGATGAGGTGAGTGCAATGGCGATCACTCAGGCGCAGCAGAAGGCAGTTCATTATCCCTGCTCGGATAGGAAGCCCATGGCAGAGACTCCTGAACACCTGGAAGCGATGGTATACCTCGTAGCCGCCTTACAGGCGTACTTCGCACAGCGAAAAGACGTGTATGTGGCGGGTAATCAGTTCATGTACTGGATCGAGGGCAACCCGCGCCAACGGGTTGCGCCAGACGTTTATGTGGTCTTCGGGGTGCCGAAGACTCCGTTGCGCCCCACATGGAAGGTATGGGAAGAGGGCAAAGCGCCAGACGTCATCATCGAACTGACCTCTCGCAAGACGGCAAGTGAGGACCTGGGACGGAAGCACCGTTTGTACCAGAGGCTGGGCGTCAAAGAGTACATCATGATCGATGTCACGCGGGAGTATCTGATTGAACCAGTCATACTACATCGGCTGGTTGGCGAGGAATATCAGACCGTTCCCAACGAGCGCCCGAACGACCGGGAGTGGTGGGTTCACAGCGAGCATCTGGGACTGAGCATCGTCGTCAGGGCAGAGGATACCGGCTACGTCGTTCGGCTCTGGGACCCAGTGGGGCAGCGCTTCCTGCCTACCCTTCAGCAGTCCGTGGAGGAAGTGCTCGAAGCCTATCATCAGCTCGAAGAAGCGCGGCGGATGGTGGAGGAGCGAGAGCAACTTCTTGAAGCAGCGCGCCAGCGCGTGGAGGAGGAAAAACGTCGCGCTGCAGAAGAGGCACGTCGGGCAGAAGAGGAAGCGAGGGCACGGGCAGCACTGGAAGCGAAGTTGCGCGAAATGGAGGAGGAACTGCGGCGACTCAGAGCAAATGGCGAACGCACCGAAGGGTAACCGTTGCCCTCGCCGGCAGGATAATCGCTAACAGCGCAGAACTATACAACCGGTAAAGACCGACGGAAAGGTGAAGGAGAAATGGAACTGGTAAAGCCTCGTGTGCTCCCTCCTTTGGACGAATCGTTTCGTCCCGCCGTGCTGGCGAACCGTGCCTTTCGTGAGAAGGTGAAGGCATCGGGACAGGGCGTACCGATGGTGATCGCCGTGGAGCGAGCGGACGGCACCCGCTCGGTGTATCGCACGGAGGTGTTTGCACCCGGCTCGGCGGACTTTGAGCAGAATCTGCAATACGTGGAACGCATCGTCAAGTTCCTGCTCTGGCAAAAGGGCGGCTACAAGGTCTACCTGGGCGGTCCGGGCCAGATTGGGGAGTATATTCAGCAGGTGTATGCCCCCAACGGGGAGCGCGCCTTCGATTACGACTTCATGGGCGAGACGGTGTACGAACGCCCCTTTGAGGTGGTCATTACCGACGCCGATAAAGTTCCTTCCGCCAACGAGACTGCCAAGTCGCTGGGGCGGCATCTAGATGGGTGTCGTATCGGGCTGGATTTGGGAGCCAGCGACCGGAAGGTCTCTGCGGTCATCGATGGCAAAGATGTGTTCAGTGAAGAGGTGGTGTGGGACCCGCGCCCGCAAACCGACCCGAGTTACCATTACCACGAGATTATGTCTGCCCTGCACCGCGCGGCGGCGCGGATGCCCCGTGTGGATGCCATTGGCGTGAGTTCAGCGGGGGTATGGATCAACAACCGCGTGATGGTGGCATCGCTGTTTCGCGGTGTGCCCCGCGATGTGTTCAATGCGCGGGCGAAAGACATCTTCCTGCGCGTGCAGAAGGAGTGGGGAGTACCGCTGGAAGTGGCGAACGACGGCGAGGTGACCGCACTCGCTGGCTCGATGAGCCTGGGGGTGAACGGTATTCTGGGCATCGCCATGGGTTCCAGCGAAGCCGCAGGCTACGTGACGCCCGAAGGCAACATCACCAACTGGCTGAACGAGCTGGCGTTCGCACCGGTGGACTATGCCCCGGATGCGCCAGTCGACGAGTGGTCGGGCGACAAGGGGGTCGGTGCGCTGTACTTCTCGCAGCAGGCGATTTTCCGACTGGCGCCGGTCGCGGGCATTGCGCTGGATGAAAGCCTGGGGCTGGCGGAGCGTCTGAAGCAGTTTCAGGATTTGCACGCCAGCGATGATTCCCGCACGCGCGCTGTCTACGAGACGATTGGGGTGTATCTGGGATACGGCATCGCACATTATGCGGACTTCTATGACCTGCAGCACGTGCTGGTGCTGGGGCGCGTTACCTCGGGCGAAGGAGGGCATATCATTCTGGAGAAGGCCAAAGAAGTCCTGCAGACCGAGTTCCCCGAGCTGGCGGTGCGTATCAGCGTGAACCTGCCCGACGAAAAGGCGCGGCGGGTTGGACAATCCATCGCGGCAGCGAGCCTGCCCGAGATTAAGAAAGAGCAGAAGGAGGGATAGCACCAATGCAACTGAACAATCCTGGCGCAGAGATTTTCGTGCCCGACGGGATGCCGATCGAGGAGGCACTGGCGCGTACGACCCACCTGGCCATTGGGGCGCATCAGGATGACCTCGAGATTATGGCGTATCGGGGCATTTTGGAGTGCTTCCAGCAGGCGGAAAAGTGGTTCTGCGGAGTGTGCGTGACCAACGGCGCGGGCAGCCCTCGTGATGACCTGTATAAAGACTATACCGACGAGATGATGCAGGTGGTGCGTCGCAAGGAACAGAAGAAGGCGGCAGTAGTGGGCGAATACACCGCGCAGATTTTTCTGGACTATTCCAGTGCGGCTACCAAAGATGGAAGCAACCCGGAGGTGAAGGAAGACCTCAAAAAGGTGTTCCTCGCCACGCGACCGCAAATTGTGTACACGCACAACCTGGCAGATAAACATGATACGCATGTGGCGGTAACCCTGCGAGTGATCGCCGCCCTGCGCGAACTGCCGGACGATGCGAAGCCGCAGCAGGTGCTGGGTTGTGAGGTATGGCGAGACCTGGACTGGATGGCGGACAGCGACAAGGTGCCGATGGACGTCTCGGCGCATGAGAACCTTGCAGCGGCGTTGCTGGGTGTGTTCGATTCGCAAATCTGCGGGGGCAAGCGATACGACCTTGCCACCTTGGGGCGAAGGCGAGCGCACGCCACCTACTTCGAATCGCATGGCGTGGACGTATCCACCAGCCTCATCTACGCGATGGACCTGACACCGCTGATCAGGGACCCTTCACTGGATGTGCTGAGTTATGTGCAGGGATTCATTGACCGTTTCGCGCAAGACGTGCGGTTGCGGATTGAGAAAGTGCGATAGCGTTTTGGGAAGGCGAGACCTTTGCTTTGGTGAACCATGTGAACGTGCCTGCACAGGCTTCGGCGCAGCAACAGGCTCGTCTTCCCCTTCACACGCTTAGATTGCTCTAGGGAACAAACGGTGCAGGGGGAAGAAGATGAACCTGTCGGAATACGAAGGCTATGTGGGTATCGACATCGGTGGTCAGTCGATTAAGGTAGGAACCATCCGTAACGGCGAGCTGGTCACGCGGGATATCGAGACTCCGCCGGATTACGCGAACGCTCGCGCGCAGATGATAGCAGCGGCTACCGAGCTGGTTGGTGGGAAGCCCAAGGGACTGGGTATCGGCACACCGGGACCCATCGACTGGCGCACCGGGTTCCTTTACTGGACGCCCAATATCCCGTGGAAGAACGTTTCCTATCCCGAGCTGGGAGACGCGCTGGGATGTCCTGTCTACGTGGATAATGACGCAAATGTCGCGGGACTGGCGGAGGCGGTGCTTGGTGCGGGAAGGGACTATCGCATTGTGGCAGGTTTCACGCTGGGCACGGGCATTGGTTACTTCGTGGTGATGGATGGACACATCTACCACGGGAAGCTGGACGTAGAGGGCGGACACCAAGTGTTGAATCCGAATGGGCCGCTGTGCGGCTGTGGGGCACGCGGCTGTCTGGAGGCGTATGCGTCGGCAAGCGCGATCGAGGCACGCACCGGCAAGGAGCCGGAGGACATCGATGACCCCGCGTTCTGGGCGGAGATTGCGGGTTATCTGGCATGGGGCATTGTCAACGTGACCACTCTGGTCTGTCCAGAGGTGTTTGTACTGGCAGGCGGTATGATTAAACGGGGAGAGACGCTGTTCCAGCCGCTGCGCGAGAAGCTGGCGCAGATGCTGAAGATTGTGCCGCCCCCTCCAGTGAAACCGGCGGAGCTGGGACATCGCGCGGGGGTGTACGGCGCGATTGTGCTGGCAAAACGGGGGCATAAGGCGGAATGAAGCGGTTTCGAATGCACAAGCAGAAAGTCGTCAAACCCGACGGACGGTGGATGTATCTGTACACCTTCGAGGAAGAACCGTCTGCGGAAGAGGAGGACTCCGCTACTGAGCGAGAGGACGCCTCCGCTGCCCCGCGAAAGCGGCAGAGCACAGAGGTAGAATACTAACGAACGACTTCAACAAGGACGTGATGGCAGTGGGACGCCAGCGTAAAGGGGATATCGTGGCCGCCTTGCCACGCGAGATTGCAAAGGACGTCGAGACGGCGGTGGCTATCTTGCGAAAACATGGTGCGCGTCGAATCGTTCTTTATGGCTCTCTGGCGCGGGGCGACTACCGTACGGATTCGGACATTGACCTTTGCTATGAAGGTATTCCCAGCGAAGACTATTTTCGCACCGTAGCAGAATGCATCATGCAGATACCTCGCCGCGTCTGCGTGGTGGACATCAAGGACGCGCGAGGGCTATTCCGTGAGCGCATCATGCGTGAAGGAAAGGTTCTATATGAAACTCGACCGCCTTCGCGAAGAGGTTGAATTTGGTTTAGGTAATCTAAACAAAATTCATGAACGCATCAAGGAGTTTGCACGCGCGAGTGTAGAACTCTCAATACTTCAATCGGCGTTGACGTATGAGTGTATCGGTTATTACAATGCGCTTGAGCACTTAATTGTACGAGTCCTTAAGGGGTTGGGAAAACCTATTCCTTCAGGCCCCTCCTCTCACAAGGATACCTTGCGTCTTTTTGGTGAGATACTAACGAAAGTAGGGATGCTGGATACACAGAGCGCGGTGGAATTTATAGAGGAATTGATGGCGTTTCGGCACGTGACGACCAAAATATATGGCTTTTTGATTGACTGGGGTAAACTGAAATCAGTCGTTGACCAAATCCAGCAAAGACATGGGCTCTTGGAGACTTTATTCGACGAACTCATGCAACGCCTGGAGCGGAACAAGGAAGAGTGAGCCTGTTTTTCCCCATCCTTTCTCTTCTCCTTTGGATTCTCGTCGCAACCTGTTATCTGTTGCGCCCCATCTCCTGCGCTGCAGTGACGGTGTTTCCAACGTGGCTGTGGTTGGTTCCCGGGCTGTTTCTGGCGGGGTTGGGATGGCGGAGGGGACGCCTCGCAGGGGCAGTGGGTGGACTGTGGCTCCTTTTCCTGCTGGGCTTTGCGGAGGAGCCATGGAGTCTGTTGAGAGGAACTATTCCCGCGCGCCATGAAAGCCCGACGCGGGTGATTCGGATTGTGAGCCTGAACTGCGCAGGCGGCTCGCTGGAGGCAGCGATAGAGATCAAAAGGTATCAGCCAGACATCGTGCTCTTGCAAGAGTCGCCGAGCCGAGACGCGGTGCAGCAGCTCGCACGAGAGCTTTTTGGCGAGGAAGGCGGTTGGGCGCATGGACCGGATGCCAGTATTATTGCGCGGGGAAACCTGCAGCCCTACCCGCTCAGCCGGGACGAAAAAATCTTCCTGACTCACGCCCGAGTCACGCTGACCGACGGCAAGCCGATGGAGGTTATCAGTCTTCGGTTATCTCCCCCCACCGTGCGTGCAGACCTCTGGTCACCGGATTGCTGGCGGCAGCACGCTGAGGTGCGCCGCCTTCACCACGAACAGATCAAGGCGGTGATGCGCCGGATAGAGCGGATACCTCTTGAGACGCCAGTAATCGTGGGGGGCGACTTCAATATGCCGCCTGGCGAGGCGCCGCTGAGATTGTTGCAGAAGCGTCTGCGCGACAGCTTCCGCCTCGCAGGCGCAGGCTGGGGCTGCACCATCACCAATGAATACCCCTTCCATCGTATCGATCAGATATGGCTCAGCCCGCACCTGCGCCCAATCCGCGTCCGCGCCTATCGCACCCAGCACTCAGACCACCGTCTGGTGGTGTGCGACGCGCTACAGTGACCACCCCTTGCGGTACTCGCGGCGGAGGTAACGCTCCGCTTCGGCGCAGTTCTTGGCTCGCATGTTACGGGCGTCGTAGTTTATCTTGTGCCCTGTGCGGAACGCCACGTTGCCCAGCAGCACCATCTCCGTGAGCTTCGCCGCATAGTCGAAGTCGCACATCGCCTTGCCGCGCCCCTTGCAGGCATCGACCCACTCCAGATGATGACCGCGCGGCGCACGCGGGATGGTGGGCTGGGGCGGCTGGTATCCTTCGAACTTCTCACGCGGCAGGAGTAGTGGCTCACCGCCGTGGGGCACCCATGCCCTGCCATACTCCCCGATGAACAGCGTGCAGTTCGGCTCAATGTTAATCTCGGGCGCGAGCTCCTTAGGGGGCAGCTTCCCACCGTCGTACCAGTAAAGGGTAACGGGCCGCATCCCCTTGCGGGCAGGGAACTCGTAACGCACGATGCTCCACTTCGGAGCTGTTTCACGGTGATGCGGTTCGCCCTCCGCCTCGACACTCGTCGGATACCCCAAATCCAGTGCCCAGAAGGCGGTGTCCAGGATATGACACCCCATATCGCCCAGCGCGCCCGTGCCGAAGTCCCACCAGCCACGCCACGCGAAGGGATGATATGCGGGGTGGTAAGGACGTTCGGGCGCGGGGCCGAGCCACAGGTCCCAGTGTAAGTTGCGTGGGACTGGCGGCGTATCTTTCGGGCGGTCGATGCCTTGCGGCCAGATGGGGCGGTCGGTGCTGGCGTGTACCTCACGGATAGCCCCAATAACGCCAGACCTCAGGATTTCCACCGCACGCCGCAACCCGTCGCTGGCGTGTCCCTGGTTTCCCATCTGCGTAACGACTTTGTAGCGCTTTGCGGCCTCTGCCAGCTTGCGTGCCTCATACACGGAATGGGTCAGCGGCTTTTCGCAGTAGACGTGCTTGCGCAGCTGCATGGCAGCCATAGCCGCAACCGCGTGCGTGTGGTCTGGCGTGCTGATGACCACCGCGTCAATCTCGCGGTGCCGCTCGTCCAGCATCTGTCGGAAGTCCACATACCTGTACGCACGGGGGAACCGCTTTGCCGCCTCGCCAAGGGGGTTCTCGTCGACGTCACAGATTGCCACGATGTTCTCGGTGGACACGCCGTCGATGTTGCCCCAGCCGCGTCCGCCGCACGCAATGATGCCGATGTTCAGCTTATCGTTCTGGGCGTAGGTAGGGCTCCAGCTGTGCGCTACCAGCCAGAGGCTCATCCCGTACTGCGCGCTTCGCTTGATGAACTCCCGGCGCGTTGTCTTCTGCATGGTGCATCTCCTCCTTAAGGTGACAATTTACCTGTGATCCGTATGACCGAAGCGGCAGGTGCAGTGAGGCGCAGAGAATTGCCCTCGATACGCACCGCCTGGGGCTCGGATGGCTTCACTCTTTCAGGCTCTTCGAAGGTGTTATGGGCGTGGATATCGTCGGCAGTCAGGAAAACCGCTTCCGCCTGTGAGACCAGCCCACCCAGCACCTGCACCTCCAGTTCCGCCGGCTGTTCAGGATGCGTATTGCACAGCGTGATACAAAGCGTATTCTCCTTCACCGATGCGGAACCCTCAATTACCTGCAGGCTAAACGGCTCTTTTTGCAGATATTGCTGACGGCAGAAGTCGCGCACGGCACCGCCATCGGATAGTGTGTCGGACATCGTCTCGAAGCGCACCGCTTGTGCCCCCTTGTGCGGCGCATACATCTGCCAGACGTAGTAGGTGGGAGTCTTGATGCACTTATCCTCCTGCACCAGCAGCAGCGATTGCAACACGTTAATCAGCTGGGCGATGTTGCCCATGAAAATCTGGTGGCAGTGCCGGTGGAAGATGTCCAGAGTCAATGCGGCCACCAGTGCATCGCGAACGGTGTTCTGCTGGTACAACCCCGAACCCGGTTTACCCGGCTCTACCGGGTGCCACGCTCCCCATTCGTCGATGATCAGGTTGATTTTCTGTTCGGGATCCAGTTCATCCATGACGGTGCGATGTCCCACCAGGATACCTTCGATGGCTTTTGCCTTACACAAAAGCTCTGTCCACTGCTCGGCGGTATATTCGGTGGCAGTTCCAGCGGTTCCGCAGTAGTAATGGGCGGCAAGTGAGTGCACCAGATGGCGTCGGCTCCAGCCCTTGCGCCGCAGACTGTTCAGAAACTTCCACGTCCAGTCCCAGTCGTTGCCCGCTGCGCCGCAAGCAATCGCATGTACAGGCGTGTCCGAGTAGTTGAACAGGAACGTGCGGAACTGGCAGAAAAGTTCCGCGTAGTATTCGGGGTGCATGTTGCCGCCGCAGCCCCAGTTTTCGTTGCCCACGCCCCAGAAGCGCACGCGGAAAGGCTCTTCGGCTCCGTTGGCGCGGCGTTCGTTTGCCAGTGCCGAGCCGCCAGCGAAGTTGCAATATTCCACCCAGTCGCGCAGCTCGGCGGGCGTGCCGGAACCCACATTGCCCACGATATACGGCTCCGTTCCAATCAAGCGGCAGAAGGCGATGAACTCATGCGTGCCAAAGTGGTTGGGTTCTGGCGCCATGCCCCAGTGGTAGTTTAAACGCAACGGTCTGCTGTCGCGGGACCCGATCCCATCGCGCCAGTGGTAGGCGTCAGCGAAGCAACCGCCCGGCCAGCGCAGGACGGGAATCTGCAAAGGGCGCAGGGCATCCACCACGTCTTTGCGGATGCCGCCGATATTGGGGATGGACGAATCTTCTCCTACCCAGATGCCCGGGTAGATGCACTCGCCCAGATGCTCAGCGAATTCGCCATGCAGATAGGGACTGATTGTGCCAATCGGCTCGTGGAGTAACACAGCCACCCGTTGCATCGCCGTACTCTTCTCCTTCACAAGGTATTTGCAAATTCATTCGTGGTTCGGAAGGAGATTCCTGTCGTTCGCGCGTTGGACGGGCGTTTGCTACCGTAGCACATGCGGGCGCCAGCCGGTATCTTCCCCCCACCGGAGATTTGGCGTGATTCTTTCGGGCAAGCAGGCAATCAGGGTACGCCTATCGAAGATTACCCTAAACAAATAGAAGGTTTATTCAGGAGGGGGAACATGGCACTGGATGAGCAACTCGATGCGGCATGGCAATCTTTGCGTCATACCGACAGGGAAACACGCAAGTGGATTGACCGCCTTCAGGCGCAGATAGATTTCGCCCGACAGCTGGCACAAGCCAACCCATCCAGACAGGCGGAGTGGGAAGGTCTGATTATCCGCGCTGCTCAGGAGTGCGCGCAGGCGGTGTCGGAAGGTAAGTCTGTGGCGGAGGCGGTGAAACGGGCGGAAGAGACTCTCAGCCCCATCGCGCCCGTTGCTAAAGAGTACACCATCCACTGCGTGGGGCACGCGCATATCGACATGAACTGGATGTGGAATTGGCCGGAGACGGTTGCGACCGCAAACGATTCGTTCTCGACCGTCGACAAACTGATGCACGAGTTTCCGCAGTTTCGCTTTTCGCAGGACCAGGCGTCCACTTATCAGCTGATGAAAGACTACCTGCCCGAGCTGTGGCAGCAGGTGAAAGAGCATGTGCGTGCGGGCAGGTGGGAGGTAACCGCCAGCCAGTGGGTGGAAGGCGATAAAAACATGGCCTCAGGCGAAATCCTGTGTCGGCATCTGTTATACACGAAGCGATTCTTCCAGCGGGAGTTCGGGCTACCGTACGATGCGGTACAGCTGGATTATGAGCCAGACACTTTCGGACACGCCCACACCGTGCCCGGTATCCTGGCACGCGCCGGTATCCGCTACTACTATTTCTGCCGAACAGGAAAAGGGCCGTTTCTGTTCTGGTGGCAGGGCAAGGATGGGTCGCGGGTGCTGGCGTTTGACGACCATCGCGAGTGGTATCTGGGACCCATCACGCCACACATCGCGCGCCATGTGGTGGAGTTCGAACGGCAAACCGGACTGAAAGAAATGCTGTTCGTCTACGGTGTCGGTGACCACGGAGGTGGTCCTACCCGACGCGACCTGCAGCTGGCGCACGAAATGATGGAGTGGCCGGTTTTCCCCAAAATCCGGTTCAGCACCTATCACGAGTTCTTCCGTATCGCTGAGCGCGAGGCGAAAGAGCTGCCTGTAATCGACGGCGAGCTGAACTTCGTGTTTGAAGGCTGCTACTCCTCGCAGAGCAACATCAAATACGCCAACCGCAAGAGCGAGAACACCCTCGTGGAGGCGGAAATCTGCGCCCTGCTGGCGAAGGGCGTCACGGGTCTGGCGTACCCTTCAGAGCAGCTTCACACTGCATGGCGTCATGCTATGTTTAATCAGTTCCACGACATCCTGCCGGGTTCCGGGGTGCACGCCACCTACGAATACGCGCAGGGGCTGTTCCAGGAGATTCTCGCCCACACCTCCATGATTAAGACCCGTAGCCTGCGTGCTATTGCCGCAAAGGTGAACACGAAGGCAATAGCGCCCACCGCGGTTCCCGTCATGCAGCATCATGGTGAAGGACTGGGCGCAGGGCAGGGCGACCTGCCAGCCGACGGTTCTCTAAGCCGTTACGGGGCGGGCGGCCTCGGCAGCGACCCGTTTGTGGTTTTCAACCCTTCCCCGTGGACGCGCAGTGAGGTGGTGACCACTCGCATCTGGGACCGTGATATCGAGACGCCTTACGTCGCTGTGCGGGATGACAAGGGCAACGTGTTGAAGGCGCAGGTGCTGGCACGAGGACATTACTGGCAGCACAACTACATCGAGCTGGCGTTTCCTGCGCACGAGGTTCCCCCGTTGGGCTACCGGACCTACAACGTGCATCGTGCAGTGACGGCGGGCGATGGCACGGGGTGCACCAGCGACGGAAAAGGCACCATCGAGAACGAGTTCCTGCGTGTGACAGTGGAACAGCAATCTGGCGCGATAGTGAGCCTCGTGGACAAGCGCACGGGGCTGGAACTGGTGCCTCCGGGTGAGCGCATCGGGTTACTGGAGTACATTCTCGAAGCCCCGCATGGCATGACCGCCTGGGTGTTGGGGCAGATTCAAGAATATCTGCCGTTCACGGAAGGAGCGACTCTGACCTTTCCGCATAACGGTCCCTACATCGCCAGTGTGCAGGCGCATCATCGCTTCAACGATAGCCGATTCACCCTCACCATCAGCGTGACGGCAGGTGTGCCGCGGGTGGACTTCACGCTGGAGGTGGACTGGCTGGAGCGTGGCTCGCCAGAGAAGGGCGTGCCCACACTGCGGGTGCAGTTCCCGCTCGCGATCGACGAGGCGAAGTGCCGCATGGAGTGCCCCATGGGCTGGGTGGAGCGTTCCACCATCGGCTATGCGGAGCCTTCGGAGACCTTCAGACATGTGGGCGGACCGGGTATTGCCATGTACCCCATGGATATGCCCGCGCAGAAGTGGGTGGACCTGTCGGGAGTGCACTCGGAGACAGGCAAGCCGGCAGGCGCGGTGCTGGTGAACGACCGGGTGTACGCGCACAGTGTCTGCGATAACACATTGGGCATGACCCTGTTGCGCAGCTCGTACGACCCTGACCCACTGCCGGAACTGGGGCGTCATACCTTCCGCTTTGCGCTCATACCGTTCGGGGAGGGGTGGACACCCGCAGACTCGGCACGAGCAGGTTACGACTTCAATCTGCCCTTTAACGTGGTCAGCACCGACGTCCATGAGGGCGAACTGCCTGTTTCCCAGGCATTCGCGGAGGTCTTAACGCCGAACGTGATGCTGAGCGGCATGAAGAAGGCGGAAGACTCGGACGCACTCATCCTGCGGCTGTACGAGGTGGAGGGCAAGGCGACCACCGCCGAGGTGCGGCTGAGCAGCGCGCTGGCACGACCGAACGCACCAGCCGTGGAGACAGACATCCTCGAGCAGCCGCTGAGCAGTAGCACCGCCCGCATGAACGGCGACGTGCTGAGCGTGCAGATACCGCCCTTCGGGTTGGTAACAGTGAAGGTCGGGTAGCAGCGGATTTAGGCACAGCATGTGTGGGCGACGAGGGGGCACTCGAGGGGTGTCCCCTCTGCATCTGGCTACTACTTGTGCTTGATGTACTGTCTACTGTCATATAGTCCCACCCACAGCAATCTGCCCGTTGGGCTTGTTTTGAACACCACGCTGTCGTGATCCAGTCCACCCTTTGTTGCAGACAAGGCGACGTACAAGTTGCCCTGGGAGTCCAGCTGCGCCTTGCGAACCAACGCTGCGTCACGCCCGAGCGGATAAAACTGCCTTTGATACTTGAGGGTACCTCTGGAGTCCCATTTCACAACCGTCAGTGGGGGTAAGTTGATGAAGACGTACACGTTACCTCCGCTGTCCCTTACTAAGATAGGTTTCTTCTCCTCCTCGAACAGAGGGTCTTCCCCCTGTTTAGAGCGAGCAGTCGTGGATGCCTGCCATAGTCTGCGCCCCGACAGGTCAAACGCGAACACTCTAAGTTGGTAACTAGCTTTTCGCGGAAATACCTTGCAAGAGTAAAACACACCTGCTCCGTTGTGGTAATAGGGTATGGGCACCCGTTTTATAGTGGTCAGGCGGCCGTTATGCTCGAATACGCGGAGACGCGCAGTGTCCGCCCCAAACCCGACGTCTCCAACAGCAACCCCGCCTGGAATGGCAAAGAGGTTCGCATCGGAAGAGACCTTACTGACGAATTCGCGTTTCCACAGTAATTTTCCATCAGGAGAGAGACACAGCAACTGGTTTTCCAGGAGCAAGTAAGTCTGCCCTTTTGGTGTAACCAGCAGGTCTCTGAAGTAGCCCTCCGCGACGTAAGTGAATACGGTTTCACCCTTCGCGTTGAACTTCGCAAGGCGACAGCCACGTGACGTAGAAAACGGACCAGTCCCGCGGAAGTTGACCAAAGAAGCAACGTACAAACTACCTTCATTATCGCACGCTGCGCGTTCGCTGCACTCGAAATAGGCTTCTGGCAACGTGTAAGTTTGTCTCCATACTTGTCTGAAGGGTAAAGTATATCGTGCTACCATGACACTATCCTCATCGTCACAAACGATATAGAAGCTGCGTTTGTCTGGAGCCGGCACCAGCATTCCAGCCAGCGTGTAGCTGCTGAAAGCGCCAGGCAACCTGTGGAAGTCAGTGCGTACGCCGTTATCGAGATAGCGCATCAGTAACGTGTTCATTGCGTAGGGGGGTGTGAACAGGCGCGTGTAAGTCACGACGTAAACACTGCCGCCTGGCGACACCCACAGGTCCATCGTGAAGTCGCCGCGCTCCTCCGGCGTCGCCTGGACGAACCGGGCAACGGCACACAGGCAGACCACTATGGCAACAGACCGATACATCTCCTCCACCTCCCGGTTACCGGGTCGCTTTCCAAATGTTAGACGAACACGACACGTGGAGGTTTCATGCCTTCGGTGTGGCGGTCAGCAGTGAAATAAATAGTTTTTGAAAACTATTTCTGCCCTGCAACTGGACGTTTCGGGCAAGCGACAAGGAAGCCGCCTGCGCAGGCTGAAGCGTGCTACAGCGGCTATTACGTCACGTTGCGCTCGACCTTCAGTCGCTGGGGCAACCCACAACGTGATTTATCAAACATTCTCTGAGAAGTCAGCAGGATTTGTCGCCACAGGCATCGAATAAGTACTATATCGGCGTAGCGAAAAATAACAAGCCAGTCGACAACGGCGACCAATGCTCGAACAATTACAGCAGGTGGACCTCTCTCTGTTCTACGGCATCAACCACGCCCATCACCCGATAATGGACGCAGTTATGCTGTTTGTCACCGACATTAAGAAGACGGGCATCCTGCTACTGGTGTTGTGGGCAGGGCTATTGTGGAAGGGTGGGTCAAGAGGCAGAACGGTCGCTTTGCTGCTGTTGCCCCTGATACTGATTACCGACCAGCTGAGCAGCCATGTGCTGAAAGATTTGTTTGACAGGTTGCGTCCGTGTGAAGCGCTGGAGAGAGTGCGTGCCATAGACGGCTGTCGGCACAGCCCGTCGTTTCCCTCTTCCCACGCGGTGAACAACTTTGCCGCGGCAACGCTGTTCGCGCTGTACTATCGTGGGTGGGTGGCGTGGCTTGCCATTGGGCTGGCGGCGCTGGTCTCCTACTCACGTATTTATCTCGGACTGCACTATCCGTCCGATGTGCTGGGTGGCGCGTTCATCGGCGTACTATCCGCGCTGGGCGTAGCTTGGGTTTGGCGGGCAGCTGCTCGGCAAGCGCAGAAGACGCTTGGTAGCCGCGATGAACCGTCCATTAAAACACGTGGCTTTCGCCGGTAGCAGGGTCTGTTAGCTTTACCCCCAGCCACCGGCGCATCGGCGTCGGAAGCTTGATAGTCGGCTGGCACTCAGCCAGCTGTTCCCGTAACCTCATCAAAGGCATCTGAGCATCGAGCGCGAGTTGAGAGATGAGCTCCTCCAGCGAATCGGAGATAAAACGGAGGGCACGCGCATGAAGTTCTGGCGAAAGACGCGAAAGGGGTATCTCTACCTCCGCCCCCTGTTGAAACAGGGAGAGCTCTTCGGCGCTCAACTCCTGAAGCAGCCCGTCCAATAGCTCATCGGTGTACTTTTGCTTGACCGACCACTGCTCAGTCGTTTTCTGTCGTGCCTCCAGCTTTTGCTCTGCCGCCTTCTGCTCGGCGGTGCGCGAAATGCTGACTTCCACCCCGCCTCGGAGCAGCAGGGCAATTGCCTCCACGACCTCGCCTGGTGAGGCAGACTCCCAGCTTGCAAAGATGCGCACGGTGTGTAACTCTGCCTCTACTTGAAGACGCCAGCCGGTCTCTTTCTGAAATTGCTCGCAAAAACGTGACAGTGGTACTCCAGATGCTTTTACCGACATCTGGATGCCCCCATCAGCGTTTTTCCAGCTACGCATCTCCAGCAGGTCGTATCCTTTCCACCAGACGGCGGGGAACCGAACGCTGCTCTGGGTCTCTTCGAGACGCCTCACTGCGGCAATATCGGTCGCAGGGCGCAAAATAATAACGTTGCGGGTGCGCACGACCTCCCTACGATAGACCGCGGCGACGGTTTCAAGGCGCCAATCTTCCCCGAGCATCGCTGCGTTGGTGGGCGGAATAAGTTCCTCGGCGTAATAACATTCTGCCAGCAAACCGAGCCTCGTTTTCTGGGCAAGTTTCTCCAATATCTGCGTGAAACGAATCGGTTCACCTGCCTCTGAAGATGGCGACAGCGGGGGTTGTGCCGATGCCTCCATGATAACGAAAACGAAGCACATCCACACTACCCCGCTGCGTGCCCATCGCGCCGTTCGTGGTTTCATGTCTGTTTACCTCCAAGCTTCCGACCAGCCTTGCTACGGGTCGACGACCACCGCTTGCGCCAAGAAAAGGTCGGGGTCCTTGTATATGTCGGTTGACCATCGCGCGTTATATAAGACGAAGCGGTCGTAGAAGGTCGTTCTCTGTGCGACGTATCGAGCACGTGTCTCTACGCGCCATCGGTAGGTGTTGTCCTGCGTTACCCCGCTTAAGGTAATCTCGATTCGGTATGTTCCGCTGTTCCATTCGATGCACTCTACATTCCACGTCTGGTCAGATACTAACATCTGCTGCGGAGGATAACCTACCACCACTGTGTCCATATCTCGCTGGACGAGCATGTAGGTAAACCATTGTCCGCTCTGAGTATTCACAGTAGTTTGCTCGCATCCTCCGGTCTGTACAGGTAGATAGCCTCGATACTGCGCCGCAGCGAAGGGGGTTAAGGCTATCAACATCAGCAATATTGTTACGGCTTTCATGGCTGAGAACCTCCTTGCATTGAATTGTACAACAGTATATCATCGAAAAAAAAGTCAAGGGTAGCGGGAGGGTGTTCGATAGATGGGTTTTCCCGGCAAGTGGAAGTTGGGGGCAACCCAAAACGAAGCCTCCTGCGGAGGCTGGAAACCTGCATATGAAGTTTCAAAAATAGATTCAGACACATGGCAGTCCGTGCTGCGAGCCTCAACCGAGTGTTCCATAAACCTGCCTGCTGTAGCCGCAGGCTTTAGCCTGCGCCAATCGCGGCGCATCCTGAAGGATGCGGCTACATTGGGTGTAAAGAAGACACTTTGGTAACATAGCCTGCCATGTCAAAGGAGCACGTCCGCCCACGATTGAAATTATCGGCTATGTGAAATTGGGGGGCAGGAAAGCAGGAGTAGACAGGCGGTGAACTTCCGAGAGGTTCTCTTTCTGGTGAATCCGCAGGCGGGTGGGGGAAGGGCGGGGCGCATCGACTGGCAGAGGGTGTGTGCTTCTCTGGACAACCCGTGTCGGGTCGTCGTGTCGCAGTCTCCAGAAGAGGCACTACTTTGCGCCTCGCAGTTTTGCCGGAGCGGGGGTAAAGTGCTGGTGGTTGCTGGGGGAGACGGCAGTGTCCATGTGGTGCTACCTGCGCTGGTGAACAGCTCCGCTGCTCTGGCGTTAGTGCCGTTGGGCACCAGCAACGTGCTGGCGCGGGAGCTGGGCTATCCGCTGGGTCGGAGGGCAGTTTCGGGATGTTTGCAAGCACTGCGGACGGGCACCTTGAGGCGGATAGATGTGGGGCTTCTGCGAGGCATCCCGTTTGTGCTGATGGCGAGTACCGGTTTCGATGCGTATGTGTTGCCCCGTGTATCGGAAGAGATGAAGAGACGGTGGGGCGTGTTTGCCTTCATCTGGACCGGCTTGCGCGAGCTGCGGCACTACCAGCCCACACGCTACCGCGTCGTCTCTGAAGCGGGCGAGCAGAAGGTGGAGGCAGTT
>JAIMBJ010000016.1 GCA_023511455.1 Bacillota bacterium | reverse complement strand
TGTATTTGCAGGGCATCTCGCCGGTGCAGCGAAACAATGAGTGGCATCACTTTGACCCGTTGGGCACGGCGCAGGTGGTGAGCAACAACGTGTATGATGTGTTCGGGTGTTGCGTCATCCGCGGGGCAGCTTGCCTCCCTCAGGTAAGCGTGTTACAATTTATCCAAACTAAAAAAACACGTCGAGGGGACTTGTCATGTTGACCGGCAAGAAGCTGTACGCGCTCACGCCCGAACAGGTGCAGTTCTACCGCGAAAACGGCTACCTGTTACTGAAATCGGTATTCACTCGCGAGGAGGCGCAGTATCTGCGCGACGAGGCGCACGCGCTCATCCATCGGCTGGCGCAGGTGTACTCGGAAAACGGGATCAACGCCGCATGGGGCAGTGCGCGTGAAGTTACCAGTCTCCCCACCCAGTTGCTGCACTGCCATAACGCGCAGTACCACAGCGCGGCGTTCGCGCGACTGATGCTGGACTCGCGTTTGACCGACCGCATCGCCGACCTCATCGGCGAGAACATCCAGCTGCATCACACCAAGCTCTTCATCAAGCCGCCGGAGAAAGGCGCGCCCTTCCCAATGCACCAGGACTACCCCTACTTCCCCCACGAAAAACACACCATGCTGGCAGCCATTGTACATTTCGACGACGCGCCCATCGAGAAGGGGTGCGTTTGCATCGTGCCGGGCAGCCACAAGCTGGGGCCATTGGAGCATGACCCACAGGGGGGCTGGCATCTGCCGGTGCAACAGTATCCGCTGGATAAGGCGGTTCCCGTGCCAGCAGAGGCGGGCGACGTAATCGTGTTCAGCTACCTGACCATTCATGGCTCTGGCGTCAACACGACCCAGGAAGCGCGCACGACCCTGCTCATCCAGATGCGCGACCCCACCGACCACCCGACCGTGCTGACCCATCTTTCCCGAGGTCAGGGGCTGATGTTGCGCGGCATAGACCCAGAAGCAGACGCGGGACCGGGCACTGACTCGCGGTCGCGCTTCCTCGCCTCTCAAGAGCCTGAAGCTGCCCTGATTTAGGAAGTGTTCGATAAATGGTAGGGGTCAGGCTGTTGCAACCGTGTTGGCGATATAAAGCGACATCATCTGTCATTCTGAGCGAAGCGAAGAATCTCAGAGATGCTTCACTGCGTTCAGCATGACAGGAAAGCGTCTCTGTAGTCGCTAGAATAAGCCTTGAGGCGGTTTGGCGAACACACTCCCAGAAAATGGAGATAGGGGCTGGCCGTTGGTCAGCCCCTGCGGATACGTCGGCGGTGTGAGAACACGTCAGAACGCAAACGAACGGGACACCTGCAGTGGGAACTTCTGCGCGAAGGCGATGTTGATGCCGAAGACTTCTCCGCCGATAGCCCAGCCGCTCTTGCTGCCGTAGCCCGCCCGAATGGCCAGTCCTCCGCCGAGCCGCTTCTCCGCTCCGAAACGCAGTTCGCCTTTACCAAGGCTGTTGGTGATATCCACCCAGTCCGCCACGTAGGTAATGCCCAGCGGGTCCTCCAGGGCGACGCCCGCGTGGAGCGCGCGCTTCAGCGGTTTGATGGTGGTCTGTGGCGCGTTCGTGTTCGGCGCGGTGTAGGGGAATTCGATGTTCGGCTCGATAAAGTTCTCGACCACCAGCGCGTAGGTGAGCGGGAGCTCCTTGTTGGGCTTCCAGATGATACCCACATCGACGCCGGTGCCGCGCTTGTCCAGATAATCGGCTGCGCCCAGCTCGACCGCACGGCTTCCCGCGTTGCCCGAGGACAGGTCGGTCTGGTCGGCATAATAGTGGGTGTAGAATACGCGCAGCACGCGCAGACGCGCCCCGATGGCAATCTCGCTCTGCTCGCTTCCCGCCGAAAGGCGCGCCCCAAAGGTGATGTCGGGCAGGCTAAAGGCGACCAGTCCGTAGATATCGCCCCGGGCACCGGTCAGGTCGTTGCTCTCGCCGCGTGCCCATCGCTGCAGCTGGGCATTGGGATACAGGCGGAAGTCACCCACAGCTCCGGCGGTGACGGCGATGCCGTTGAACACCAGTCCGAAGTCGGCGTTTGCCACCGCTTGCACCTTGTCCTTCTCAGCAAAAGTGCGCACGATCCGGGCAGCATCGGCAAGGTCCACGACGCCCTTCTGCCCGATGGTCACCGTGTCGCTAATCTGGCGGAGCGTTGCGCCTTCGGTGTCGATGTTCAGATTGTTGACTCCGAACTGCACCCCGCGCACGTAGGCGACCGCCGCGGGATTGAGGTACATCTGTGCGGAAGGGTTGCGCATCAGGGCAATCCCTGCGCCTGCCATCCCTCGCGTCGGCGAGCCGAAGATGGAGATTTCATCCGCCCACGCGCCAACAGATACTATCGCCAGCACCGCCAAACTTATCCAGAAACCTCTCTTCATCGCATCTCCTCCTAAAGCTCCAGAGTGCCGGTACCCAGACCGGTCGTGAGGATGATTCGTGTGCCGTCCGGTAAACCGGGGTCACTGGTAACCTCTGCGGTTAGAGTAACCCCAACGGTGTTGTCGCCTCCCTGCGTGAGGATTTGCGCCAGCGTGTTCAGGCCACCCGATTGCAGCGTTGCGCCCAGACAGGGGTCGTTGCCCGCGCCCTGCACTGTGACCGTGTAGTTGTTGCCTGTGGTGTGCGTGAGGGTAACGGTACCCGTGACGGGAACGTCGAAAGTCACCTGCGCCTGATTATCAGAAAAGGTGGCGTTCAGGCGGAAGTTCTTCAGAGTGATGGTATCGGGCAGGGGAGATTCTTCGGGAACCTGCACCTGCGCTGACTGAATCCGCTGGCAGATAACGAACTGACGTACGCTGGTGATGGTTACGTCGGTGCTGGTATTGGAGAAGGAGCCGGTATAGCTGGCGTAAGCCTGCCGGGTAACGCCTCCACCGTTGCGCGAAGCCGGGAGCACACCGATTAACAGCTCTATCGCTTCGCCCTCCGACCGCCCCAGAGGATTGGAGACGGCCAGCCGCCCCTCTTCCTTCAACCCAGCACCGCAGCCTGCCAGGAGCGGCACAACCAGCAGTAACAACCAGATGCTTCGTGACATGTTTGTGAGAGAACCTCCTTCGCTTCAGGTTGATTTTGTACTTTCTTTTCCTATTATGGTATTTTTTCCTGCAGAAGGAGAGGGGGATGCCGAGTATTCGAAGGAATGGTGGAAAATCCTCCACAGCGTGGTGGAAATTCCACCACATTGTAGTGTATAATGACGAACGATGTTTCCCAGAGCGCTGGCCAACCGAGTCACAGAACTGCTGCAGACGATGCCCGCCGTGTTACTTCAGGGAGCACGGCAGGTGGGCAAAACCACCCTGGCAAAGCAGCTGATTCAAACAGGCGTCATGCAGCACTATTTCAGCTTCGACGATCCTGTGTTGTTGTCCGCTGCCACTCAGGACCCGGTGGGCTTCGTGCGCGAGCTGCCACCGCGTTCCGTGCTGGACGAGGTACAGCGGGTACTACCGGTGCTGCCTGCCATTAAGCTGCGCATCGACGCTCATCGTGAGGTGGGTGACCTGCTGCTTACCGGCTCGGCGAATCCCATGATGCTTCCCCGCCTTTCCGAGACGCTGGTGGGGCGTATGGCTACTGTGACGCTGATGCCGCTCACGCAGGGCGAGATTGAAGGCAGGCAGGATCGGTGGGTGGAGAGCCTTTTTTCCGACGATTTTTCCCCCCGCCGGTTTCCGAGAACAAGTGACCTGCTCGAACGTGTAGAACGCGGTGGCTACCCTGAGGCGGTATTGCGCTCCGATGCACGCGAACGAGTAGACTGGCTGGCGGCATATATCGATACGCTACTGGCTCGCGACGTGCGCGAAATCGCCGATATCGAACGGCTGGCGGAGGTGCCTCGCCTGCTGCAGCTGCTTGCGGCTCAGGCGTGCCAGACGCTCAATGTCGCGGCTCTCTCGCAGCAAACCGGCGTGCCCCAGACCACGCTTCAACGCTATCTGACCCTGCTGGAGACGCTCTTCCTGTGGACACGTGTGCCTGCCTGGTTTGCGAATTTGGGCAAACGGTTGCTCAAGTCGCCCAAAATCCTGGTGAACGATACGGGCATCGCCTGCATGTTGTTGGGGGTAGACGCGGTCCGATTGGCAACCGACCCACTGCTGCAGGGACGAATGGTGGAGAACTTTGTCGGGATGGAATTGCTGAAACAAATCGGCTTCAGCAGACAGCGCTTGCGCCTGTATCATTTTCGCACGGATCGGGGCGAAGAGGTGGATTTCCTGATCGAGGCAGCGGACGGCACGCTGGTCGGTGTCGAGGTGAAAGCAAGCGCGACGGTAAATGCCAGCCATTTTAAGGGACTTCGCACACTACAATCGCTGGTCGGCAACAGCCTGCGGCGTGGTATCGTATTATACTGGGGCGAGCAGACGGTTCCTTTTGGAGAAGGTCTGTGGGCACAGCCTGTGTCCGCGCTGTGGTGCTCGCCCGACTGAGGGAAAAAGGAGGTTGCCATTGGAGGAAGAACAGCAGAAACAGGGACCAAGCTTCAAGGAACGGCTATGGGTGATAGGCATTGCGCTGGTGGTGGTGTCGATACTGGTGCCGGGCTACCTGGACCTGCGTCGGCGGTCGCTCAACGCCAGCTGCCTGAGCAATATGCGCGAAATGTCCAGCGCGTTGCGCACCTACATGCTGGACTGGGACGAGACCCTTCCCCTCGCTTACTACACAGACAAACAACGGAATAACAAACTGGTCACGTGGCCCATGCTGATTGGCGGGTATCTGGATGCCAAACGCTTCTACTGTCCGGCAGACCCTGCCAGGCAGGAACCTCCGTACATCGACCCCGACTCGGACGCAAAAAAGCATGTTTCCTACGGCTTCTTTTTGCCCGCGTCGGGGGTGCGCCCCAGCAGGCTACCGGCGAGTGGTTCCCAGCTGGCGGTCATTGCCGACAGCGACCCCAAGGGGCTGAATACCCATCCCCTGCCTGACATTCCAGCGGAGCAGCAGGCGTTGTTCCTCGGCTTCGACACGCCCGACAACCGCAGCGACAAAGGGGCGCGCTACGTGCAGCGGCTGGCGGTGTTTTCGCGCGGCGGTAAGTGGGACAACTATCGGGATTTGCGCACCCGACACGGCAACACGATTAACACGCTGTTTGCAGATGGACATGTCGGGGAGGTGCCTGCCAGCGTGATCGCGGTTCAGCGCGACTCCAAAGGCAATGTCCTTTCCCCATGGAGCGCGTATCTACCGCAAGCAGAGGGGTACTGATGCTGGTCGTGGGCATTGACGGCGGCGGCACGAAGACCGAAGGGGTGGTGATGAATGAGGCGGGCGAGGTGGTGGCGCGCGGCCGCAGTGGCAGCACCAACCTCTACTTCGCTCCAGTGGAGGAGTGCGAGCGGTCGGTGGCGGAGGTCTGCGCGCAGCTGGCGGCGGCGGTCGACGCGCAACAGGTCGTCTGGCTGTATTCCACGTTCATCCCCGACCTGTCTTCTATCCGTGCGGAGATCCAGCTGGCGTTTCCTAACGCGCAGTGGCACCACGAGGCGGAGCATCGCGCGGTGCTGGCAGCGGGCGGGGTGTTGGAGCCGTACGGCATCGGCGTGGTGGCGGGCACTGGCTCCAGCACCGTGGGGTGGCGTGGTGCGGAACGGCATGTTTCGGTCGGGGGGTGGGGCATGTTGCTGGGCGACGAGGGCAGCGCCACCGACATCGCACTGCAGGGGTTGCGGGCGGTGGCACGCGCGGCGGATGGGCGTGGTGAGCCAACGCTGCTCCGCGAAGAGATGATGGACTACTTCGGGCTGCAGCACCCGTGGGAAATCACGCGGCGGGTGTATCGGGACGCGCTTCCCCGCCACGTGCTGGCAGGGTTTGCGGTGCGGGTGAGCAAAGCGGCGGACGCCGGCGACCGAGTGGCTCAGCGTATCCTCCGCGAAGCAGGGGAGACGCTGGGCAACGATGTGCTGGTGGTGGCACGCAAGCTGTTCACGCCCGAAGAGACCTTCCCTGTGGTGCTGGGTGGCGGCGTCTTCCGGGCAGGCGAGTGGGTCATCGCCCCCCTGCGCCAGAAGGTGCTGGCAGAGTATCCTCATGCGAACATTCTTGTACCCACCGCCTCGCCTGCTGAGGGTCTGGCACGCCTTGCACTCAAAGCGCGGCGCGGGTAGTCCACTCGGTGATTACTGTACCTGCACCGTCAAGCCCAGCGCCTCTGCCACCTGCCGCAGCGGAACCACCAGCTCACCCCTGAACGGAAACACCGCCCGCTCTAACTTCAGCATCCCATCAGGCGTGCGCGCCTCCCGACGAAACGCCTCCAGAGCTATCCACCGCTCCCCACGCTGAAGGGTGACATGCCAAAAGTGAACACTGCGGCTGACTTCCACCGTCACCCCAAACGGTTTGAGCACCGAAATAGGCGCCACCACCGTGCCGTTCAACGCCGTCAGATGCGCACTTTGTACTGGTCTACCGTTGAGCGTGACCGCAGGCGTCGCAGCCCGCGCCACCACCCCTTTGGGATGAATGAGCAAACGATACAGGATGCTTTGCGCCACAGCCTCCCCAAGCGCAGGGTCCGGGTGCGATATCACGCGCACGAAGGAGCGGTCATACACGAAGCACAGGGACAAAGTGCTTTTTTTCGGCCCAAGCGAATACCACGACTCTGTGCCCAGAGGAATGCCCGACGGCGTGCCCCGATAGAATAGGGCTGCTGACTCGCGCTGGAAATCCTCATAGTTCGTAGAGGCGCGTTTCTGGTATAGCTCCACGCTAACAGTGATTGAACCGCCGCTACTCAGCTCAGTGAACGAGCCGATTTTCCGTGCCAGATATGCCTGAGCGCGCTCCAGAGGAAACCACCGACGGGTTATCTGACACTTCAACTCCTCGCGCTTGGCTGAGGAGGACAGCCCGCCTACGTTCAGCCAGACATGGGTGTGCCCGAACGGCGCCATCCACGCAAACGTCCCCCCGTCTATCTCATGGCCACGATACTCCCGCACAACCACTGTGTAGCCAGGGATTTCGTCGGGTTCGCACAGCAGGAACAAGAGGTCAGCAGGGGTATAGCCTGTGGATTGGTACTTGCCGTCGTTTTCCACCACCACGCCCTGCACCTCGTGTTTACCGACGGGCGGTTCCGCTGTCAGACTGATTTGAGCCGCTGCCTGCATGACTGCGCTCAGGGCGGTCAACCAAGCTGTAGTCAGAACCTTTAGTCTTATCATCTGTGTATCCCTCCCGTTAAGGAATTGACTCTGCTGTCACCTCAGGGATCAACCCACCTGAGGGTGTCGGTCTCCAGAAAAAGTCGGGCTGCGTATACTCCCTCACGTCGAGTATAATCCCCGTCACTGCATCGACGATACCGAAGATGTATGCCTCCACCAGATAGTCCCTGTAGTCTGGCTCGCGAGGCATCCCTGTTACAGCGATACGATGTGACGGGTGAAACTGAATGCAGGAATCCCAAACGCGCCCACTATTTTGTTCAATGCAGAACTGATGGTATGTCCAGAAACTCACCCCGTCGTAGTGGGAACTGCCCCAATGCGCTACATCCAGCGGTTTAGTCCTGAAGTATAACAGCGTCCATTCCTCGTCGTCGATAGGTCTGGTTCGCTGACTAAGGGAGTGCGTACGTTGTACGGCGCGGTTAGATAGACCCAGGCTGGTCTGCAGGCACAACAATAAGTCTGCAAAATCGTTGCACTGCCCTACCTGACCGTTATTCATGAACCATGTAAGGCATGCCCGTAGGTAGAACCGTTCGAAACTGTCCGTGTAGTCCCGAGCGAACCATCGTCCCTCGATATAGTCGCCCCACAGATGCAGGGTATTGGTCACCTTACGGGCAGCGGTAGCCTCATCTGCGGCTAGACTCGCCCAACTGCAGCTGAGACGCAGCACACTCACCCACGCTGGGCTCATCGGCGCTTTGGGTGCGTCCAGCACCACGAACACGTCCGAAGGAGTGTTGACGGTGCTGTAGGGCATCACACCTACTGGCAGAGGCCATGAGCCTGTCCACACCAACAGCAAGCCCTCACTCCACAACGTGGCATACTCTACATGGTCCGGCAATGCCCGAAGCGGATACACCGCATCGGGCGCAAGCCAGTTGCTCCCAGAATGGGGGTGCTCCCAAATCACCTCCCCTGTGCCCGCGCGACTGAGCACCACCCGTATCGGCATCCACCCCAAAAGACGGGAATATTGCGAGTTCCAGCGAACCCCCAACTGCAGCGTGCTTCCCTTTTGGGCACAAACCGGCTGTCCCAGCACGGGCGGGAAGGGCACCAAATCGGCACTGCCTTCCTGTTGTGCCCACCGCAGGCGATACATCTGGCTGCCCGACAGGGGGAACTCGTATGCTGGCTGTTGCGCCATGCACAAATTGGACGCCAGGGCGATCAGCAGGGTTACCGTTAGCAAGCGTCTCATCCTTTGCCCAAGCCTACCTGCCGATACGTGGACTGCGACGTTACCCGCTTTTCTAATTTCATCATACCACATCGAAAAAAAAGCAAGACCTGCTTTCGTGTTCCTGGTGTTCTTTGTGCCCTAATGGTTCAATTTAGAGAATTACTCGTAGCGGAGCGCTTCAATGGGGTTCAAGCGGGAGGCGCGCCACGCTGGGTAGATGCCAAAGAAGATACCCACTGTTGCTGAGAAGAGAAAGCCCGCGGTCGCCGCCCAGAGGGGCAGGTGCGTGGTTAAGCCTTCGCCACCGAAAAGCTTCGCCTGCTGGGTCACCCAGCCCACCAGCAGACTGGCACCCCATCCCAGCAAGATACCGATGATGCCGCCGACGCCGGAAAGGGTCATCGATTCGATGAGGAACTGCAGGAGAATGTCACGGTTGCGCGCGCCCACTGCCTTGCGGATGCCGATTTCTCGCGTGCGTTCGGCTACGGTGACCAGCATGATGTTCATGATGCCGATGCCGCCCACTAGCAGCGATAACCCAGCAATCGCCCCCACCACCAAGCCGAAGATGCTCAGCACACGCCCGATGGAGGAGAGCAACCGTTCCTGACTGTCCACCCGGAAGTAGGGCTGGTTATCATGCCGGCGCATCAGCAGCTGCCAGATTTCGTCCATCGCCTCGGTGGTGCGATCGGGATCACGCGGCTGCGCGAAGATAACCGACACCAGGTCTATCCCCACGAACCGCTTCTGCAGGGAGGTAATCGGCACGAATACCCGCTTGTCCCAGTCCTCGCCAAACGTCCTGCCTTTGGGCGCGACCACCCCCACCACCGTTGCCGAAACGCCCGCGATTTCCACCGTTTCACCAATCGGGTCGCGGTCACCGAAGAGCCGCTTTTGCACCTCGTTGCCCAGCACACACACCTTCGCCCAGCTATCTATGTCTTCCTGTGTGATGAACCGCCCGCGTTCCATCTGCAGGTTGTGCAGATACAGATACTCGGGCTGGCAACCGTCGACGGTGGCGTCCATCTCTTCTGCTCCGTAGCGTATCTTCTGGTTGCCGACGGTAAACTCCGCGCTGACCATCTTCACGCTGGAGCACTCCTGCAAAATCGCCTGCGCGTCTTCCATGCGCAGACCCTCAATGCTACCCGGCGTCTCGCCGCGCTGGCGCAGGGAGGGGTCGTACACCACGATAATCAGACTCGAACCGAGCTGGCGGAACTCTTCCACCACGCGCGAGCGCGCGCCCTCCACCAGCGCGACCATCAGAATCACCGCCGCCACGCCGATGATGACGCCCAGCATGGTCAGCAACGAGCGCAGCTTGTGTCGGCGCAGGTTTGCCAGCGCGGTCAGAAAGGAGTCTATCAGGCTCATTCTCTGCGCTCCCTTTCGCGTTCCTCTCCGCCAGATGCACTGACATTGAACTCAAACTGCTGGCGTTTGGGACCGGAGAACGGCTGCGGACGCACCTTCTCGCCCTCCTTCAGCCCTTCCAGTATCTCCACAAAGGCGTCGCCGCGCAAGCCCACCTTCACCGTGCGCGTCTCGTTTTTGTCCACCGGCTTGCCGTCGACCATCTCACGGTGCACCACGTTCACTTTTGCGGTAGAGGCGTCCACAAACTGCAGCGCCTCTTTGGGCAGGCGCAGCACGTTCTCGCGGCGATCCACGATGATTCGACACTTTGCGCTCATGCCGGGCTTCATGCGCGGGTCGGGTCTTTCGATCTCCACCTCCACAGGAAACTTGATAACCGCCCCGCCCGGCACACCCTGCTGCGACACTGCCGAAGCGGGAGCCACCTTGCGCACCTTGCCCTCGAACACCTCATCGCGCAGGGCATCCAGCCGTATCTCCACCTTCTGCCCCAGCTTCACCTTGCCGATGTCCACCTCGTTGACCTGCAGTTTGATGCGCATCCGCGACAGGTCGGCAATCTGCACCAGCGGCATTCCGGAAGAGAAGGTCGCCACGCCCGAAGTGACCAGCTCGCCCGATTCGATGTAGCGCTGGGTGACCACGCCGCTCATCGGGGCACGGATGATGGTATCCGCCAGGCGCGTACGTGCCTCCTTTAGCGCGCTTTGCAGCTGTTCCACTGTCGCCTGCGCCTGTTGCACCTCTTTCTGGCGCATCGGCAACTGCACACGATTTGCCTCTGCCAGCCTCAGCCTCGTGCGGGCATCTTCCAGTGCGGCGCGCGCCGCCTCCACCTCTTTTTGGCGCAGCTCGTCGCGTTTCGCCTGTGCGCGCACCTGTTCCAGAGCTGCCTTCGCCTGTTTCACCCGCGCCTCTGCATCCGCTCTTTGCAGACGCAGCTGCTCCTCCAGAGTTTGCAGACGCTGTTCCGCCTGCTGCAGGCGTGATTCTGCCGCGGTGAGCTGGGTGGTTGCCAGGTCCACCTCCCGCTGCGACACAAAGCCCTTTGCCAGCAGCTGTTTCTGCCGCTCCAGCTGGCGTTTGGCGTCGTCGCGCTGCGCTCGCATCTCGTTGACGGCTGCCTGTGCGTCGGTGCGCAGCTGGGGATGAGTCACTTTCAGCAGCAGGTTCAGGTTGTCCAGCGCCGCCTGATAGCTGGCTTCCGCCTGCTCCAGCGCTGCCTGTGTGACCTCAGGCTGGGTCTGCGCGTCACGCAACGCCTGCTCATAGCGTATCTCGGCGGTGCGCACGGCGTTTCGCGCCTGCTCGATCTGCGCGGCGGTGTCCACAGGCTGGTACCCGCTTAACAGCTTTGCCTGTTCCAATCGGGCGAGCGCCGCGCGCAGCTGTGCTTCCGTTTGGCGCAGGCTGGCTTCTACCTCCACGGGGTCAACGCGGGCGATGAGCTGCCCATCGCGTACCACGTCCCCTGCCTCCACGTCCAGGCTGAGGATACGCCCTGCGATTTTGCTTTTGACCTCTACCTTGCGCAGCGGTTCCAGCACACCCGACTCCGCCACGATAATCTCGACATCACCACGGCTGACTTCCACCAGACGCGGCGGAGGTTTCGGTTTATTCAGCCAGCGATACCCCCACCAGCTGGCAGCCCCCAGCAGAATCAGCACCGGCAAACAGCCGAACAGGAACAGTTTCCACCGACGACGGAAAAAAGTGCTCACACCGTCCTCCCTTGATGAACGTCTGGAATCCTCTATTTATGACCGTTCTGCCCGCATGAAGTTTCACCCGGATTGCCGTTTCTCCTGCGAAACGAGCAGCATCAGCGAGGAAGCCATGATGCACTGGGTCGCCAGTTGCGCGTATCCAGCCCCCAGCAAGCCGTAGCGCGGCACCCACCACCACAGACACGCGAGCATGCAGAGTGTGCCCGCTATCGCCACCAACCCCACCCATGCCGTTCGGTGACGCACCAGCAACACAGCGTTGCCCCAGGCCACTACCGAGGCAGGAAACAGGCACCACGCCAGCACGTGCAGCACCGGCACGGCAGGTTCATAAGCCTCGCCGTACAGCAGAGGTATCCACAGCGACGCCCCGACACCAAGCGCGGTTGCCAAAGCCATCGCCGTAGCCAGCATCGAGCCAAGTACTCTCAGCCCCAGCCCGGCACCTTCACCGCGTTGCGCGGCGGCAGCAGGAACCAGCGCCAGCGCCATCGAGCCAGCGACGAGGTTACTTGCCCACAACAGCACGCTGGCACTGCCATACCAGCCTGCGCTCTGCGAACCATAGCGCATCGCAACAGCCAGGATGTCCACCCGCATGATGAACCCGTGACATACATCGGCTATTGCCAGCGGCGCGCCCAGTGCAACCAGTCTTTTCCAGATGCGCCAGCGCAACCGCGCCCGAGGAAGGGGCAAACAACGCAGGTAAGTGATTAGCGCGAAGATACCGCCCCCCAGCACTCCAGCCAGCGCACCCGTTAAGCCAAACCACAGCGCGCCGGCCGCCGCCAGCAATACGGTGCTAACCCTTTCCAGAGCGACGGCTCGCGTCTCGATATGCGCCTGTAGCCGCGCCCGAGCCACTCCTGCCAGCAGTTGCTGGATGCACGCCAGCGCCCAGTATGCACCTGCCAGCATCAAGGCCAGCCCGAGATGAGATGCGCCGTATATCCACCATGAACCCAGCACCATGATACCCCACAGCAGGAGGCTCTGCCGTATCCGCAATCCGATAGCCGCACCCAAAACCGCCGATGAGCGGGGACGGCGTGCAATATGGCGCGTGATAATGGCGGAGATACCTGTATCGGCAAAAGGAGCCAGCGAACCGGCAATCGCCATCGCCTGCGTGAAGTCACCGTAGGAGACGGGGGCAAGCAGTCTCGCCAGCAGCACGTTGTTCAGCAATCCCAGCGCGCGGGCTGCGAACTGCGAACCGAGCAGCCACCGGGTGTTATACCACCAGTTTTTCACAGCAGATTAACCTGACTGTTATCTCCCAGCATCAGCCGCACGGCGCGCGGTTTGCCCTCATCGCGGCAGACGGTCACATTGCGCCCTAGCAGGCTGTCCTCCATGCGCGAGCCGATGTTCAGGATGCGGCAACCCTCCAGAATCACACTGTGCTCCACTTCGCTGGAGACCACCTGCACGCCATCGGCGATGGAGGTGAACGGACCGATATACGCGTTCTCAATCAGGCAATTGGCTCCGACGATGACAGGTCCGCGAATGACGCTGTTGATGATGCGCGTACCCTCTCCGAGGCACACCCGCCCGTGCAGGCGTGAACGGCTGTCCACTTCCGCGCGGACATCGCGTTCGATATCCTCCAGCAGGATGCGATTGGCTTCCAGAATGGCATCGAGGTTGCCGGTATCTTTCCACCAGCCGCTGATGATGTGCGAGCGTACCTGATAGCCGTGGTCGATGAGATACTGGATGGCGTCGGTAATCTCCAGTTCCCCACGCGCGGAGGGCTGGATGGCGTTCACTGCCTCGAAGATGTGGTGGTCAAACATGTATACTCCTACCAGCGCGAGGTCAGTGGGGGGATGTCTGGGTTTCTCGATGAGACGCACCACGCGCTTACCGTCCAGCACCGCCACGCCGAAATCCTGCGGGTTGGGCACGTGCGCCAGCAGGATCTGTGCATTCGGGCGCATCTGTTCGAACTCGCGCACAAAGGGGGTGATGCCCTCTTTGACGAGGTTATCGCCCAGATACATCACGAACGGCTCCTCGCCCAGAAATCCCTGAGCGATTTTGACCGCATGCGCCAGCCCCAATGGCTCGGGCTGATGGATGTAGGTCACGTGGATACCCCACCGGCTACCGTCACCCACCGCCTGCATAATCTCTTCGCGGGTGTCGCCCACGATGATGCCCACGTCGGTGATACCCGCGTCGCGGATGGCTTCGATGCCGTAGAAAAGCACCGGCTTGTTCGCAATCGGGATAAGTTGCTTCGCGCCGGTGTAGGTAATCGGGCGCAGGCGGGTTCCTTTGCCGCCGCTCAGTATCAGTCCTTTCACGAGTTGCGCCTCCTTATTGAAGGATGGTGGGACTGCCGGCTGTTGATGGAGACGGGCACCTTGTTGGCAACAATGCCCAGCAGCCTTGCCTCCGGCACAGCACGGACAGTTTCTACCGCACGCAGAGCTTCGTCGCGCAGAGTGGTGCCCGGCTGAACGACCAGCAGGATGGCATCGCAGTGCAGAGCCAGCATTCGCGCGTCGGCGAACAGTCCTGCTGGTGGTGCATCGAGGATAAGAGTGTCATATTCGCTTCGCAGCTGCGCTATCATATCCTGCAGGCTGGCACTCTCCAGCAATTCGGGTGAACCAGAGGAAACACTCCCCGACGGCAACAGCCAGAGGTTATTCATACGCGTGGCACGAACACATTCATCCAGTGTCTTCTCGCCGAGAAGGAATTCGGTGAGTCCTGGTGATGGTGCCACGTCCTCAAGATGGTGCTGCATCGGCTGACGCAGGTCGGCATCTACCAGAAGAACACGCCGCCCCGAGCGCGCCATGCTTTCCGCCAGATGCCTGGAGACAAAGGTCTTGCCCTCGCCATCGGACGCGGAGGTGACCATCAGCACGGGCACAGAACGAGGGAGGCTCGCGAGCCGGATGTTGGCGCGCAGGTTACGGAACGCTTCAACGGCAACAGGCTCCGTCAGCACAGGGGTGTTTGCCCCGTCACGCAACGCAGGAATGGTAGCCAGCAGAGGTGCGTTCAGCCATTCTGAAGCCGCTTGCGCGGAGGTAAGGCGACGGTCCAGTTGCTCCAGCAACAGAGAGAAGCCCACTGCCAGCAAAGCACCGAGTAGCATGCCCATCAGGATGTTCATGATTCGTCGGGGTTTGACACGCTTGCCCGGCAGCTGCGCCAGATCCACGATGCGGGCGTTGCCGAGCTTCACCGCCTGCGTGAGTTCTGCCTCCTGCAATCGCTCTACGAGGAACAGGTAACGTTTCTCCAGAGCCTGTCGTTGACGTAGCAGCTGGGTCAGTTGCTTTTCCAGTTCTGGCACTGCCAGCATCTGCTTCCGGATATTCTCCATCGCCTGTTCGAGTGCACTTATCTGTGCCTCTTGCCCCACAATATCGGCGGACAGCAAGGCAACGCTTTTGTATAACTCTTGATACACAGGGTTAGGCAAACGCTGCACGCTTTCGATGCGCGCCGCTTCTTGCCGGAGCCGCTCTCGCAGTGCTTCCACGCGAGCGATGGCGGACTGCACCCGAGGATGCTCTTCGGTGAACTGTGCCTGCAGCGACAGCAGGTCCGCTTCCGCTGTTACGAGCTGCTTCTTGATTTCCTGCACCGTTGGGTTTTCGTAGATGGTGGGTGAAATGACCGTAGAAGGTTCCTGCCCCAGCCTCTGTCTCGTGGCAGCCAGGCGCGTACGCAGGTCGGTCAGGCGCAGGTTGCCCTGCCAGCGTCGGTTGCTCATCTCTACCATCTGCAGCATCAGCGCGCGCATCTGTTCCCCTGCGTCCAGAAACTGCTTTTTCCTCTTGAAAGACGCCAGTTTCTCGTCGGCTTGATTTAATTGTTCCTTTACCCCTCCTGGCGCTTCCAGCTGGTTACGGATAAAGCGGACGGTGTTCCGCGCCTCCTCCTTGCGCACGTGCTCGTTTTGCCAGACGATAACCAGTGCCGCTGCGTTCACGGCATCCTGTGCGCGGCGCGGTGAGGTGGATTCGGCGAACAGTTCGATGAGACCGGTATCCTCTATCAAACGTGCGCTGAGCTCCTGCTCGAATTCATCTTCGTCTTTGGGTTCACCGGGCTTGCGCCCCTCTATCTGAGCAGCGCGCGATAGAATACATCCCTCCGTGTCCACAGGATTCGGAGTCTGGCACAGTATGCCTTCAAAAAGAGACTTGACGTGTTCTGTATTTTTGTATTGGGACAGTAGGATGCCGCTACGGTGCGATATAGTGACTACGGAATCTACAAGCATCTTATAAGAATAGGTGTCCATGAGTTCCGCCTGCTCTTGAGGCACCACGCGAGCAAAACCCGCACCGAAGACGTCCGTCCGCAGTACAAAGCCCGAAGGCTGTTCGACCTGCACCACCGCCTTCGCGCGATAGACAGGACGTGCCGTGAAAGTGATGGCAGCGGTACCCAGCACAACCAGCGCGAAACATGTCAGCGCGTATCTGCGCCTTCTCCACAGGATGTCTAACATTCGCGATAACAGGGCGCGTTCACCGGACACAGCTCTGTGGAACCTCCTGAGCAACTGCTTTCAGTGTAGCAACAGGTGAGGGAAAAGTCAATGAGAGAAGGAATCAGCATTTGTGATGTGGAAGCCCAAAGACCAGAGGAGACGATGCGCGTATGGGCACGCTGTACGTGATTGTGAATCAAAAGGGTGGAGTGGGCAAGACCACCACGGCGGTCAACGTGGCAGCTGCTATCGCCCTGGCGAATCGCCGGGTTTTGCTGGTTGATGTGGACCCTCAGGGCAATGCGACCAGTGGGGTCGGCATTGAAAAGAACAAGTTGCCCAGCAGCATCTATCACGTGCTGGTAGACGATTTGCCTGTCGATGAAGTGGTGATG
Source organism: Bacillota bacterium (assembly GCA_023511455.1). Taxonomy (NCBI): domain Bacteria; kingdom Bacillati; phylum Bacillota; species Bacillota bacterium. The sequence continues at coordinate 51,428 of JAIMBJ010000016.1, read as the reverse complement.
CGCACATCTATAGACGGGCTGGACATCGTGCCCTCCACAATAGACCTTGCAGGCGCAGAGATCGAGCTGATGACGCGCATCAGTCGGGAGCAAGTACTGAAGCACGCGCTGGAACCGTTGAAGAACAGGTATGACTATATCTTTGTAGACACTCCTCCGTCGCTGGGTCTGCTGACGATAAACTGTTTGACGGCATGTGAAGAGGCGATAGTACCCATTCAGTGCGAGTATTATGCCTTGGAGGGGATGTCGCAGCTGATGCGCACGATCGAACTCGTGCGTCGGCGTCTGAATCCGGACTTACGCATCGCTCATGTGTTGTTAACGATGAAGGACCCTCGTTTGCGGTTGGCTCAGCAGGTGGAGGAGGAAGTGCGGGGTTATTTTGGGGACATTGTTTCGCCCGTAGTGATTCCGCGCAATGTACGGTTGAGCGAGGCGCCCAGTTTTGGCTTACCGGTGGTGGTTTATGACCCGAAGTCGAGGGGTGCGGAGGCTTACCGGCAGTTTGCCATGGAGGTGATGGGGGATGATGCGCAGAGGACTGGGTAAGGGTTTGTCTGCACTGATTGCAGATGTGGAGAGCGCCGGCGAGGGATCAACGGAGATTCCGGTGGCTTTGATTGTGCCGAACCCGGACCAGCCACGACGTGATATGGACGGTACAAGCATCGAAGAACTGGCAGCGTCCATTCGTGAACACGGTGTGCTTCAGCCGGTTATTGTTCAGCCGCTCCCTGAGGGTAAGTACCAGCTGATAGCTGGAGAAAGACGGTGGCGTGCGGCACGGCTCGCGGGTCTGAGTGCGATTCCAGCGATTGTTCGCGAGGTAAGCGAAGAGGAGCGTCTGGAGCTGGCTATTGTAGAAAACGTGCAACGCGAGGACATTAACGTGGTTGAAGAGGCCATGGCGTATCGCATGTTGATGGAGCGATTCGGCCTTACACAGGAACAGGTGGCTCGAAAGGTGGGCAAGAGCCGCGTTGCGGTGGCGAACACTTTGCGTTTGCTAACACTGGATGCCGAGATTATAGAGGGCCTTCGGCAGGGAAAGATTACGGAGGGACACGCGCGCGCTTTACTCATGGCGCCGGAAGGGACAAGGCTGGACATTTACCACCGTGTCTTGCGATTGGGATGGACCGTGCGGGAGACTGAACGCGCGGCGCGTGCTGCCGGTCGGGAAAAGGAATCGGGCACTCCACCAGGTGTTTCACGTGAAACATCTGCGCCCGACCCTCATATCATCGCGCTGGAAGACACTCTGCGCAATACCCTCGCTACGCGCGTGCAAATACATTGCCACAACGGCAGGGGTACCATCGAAATCCATTTCTATGATATGGAGGACCTCTCCCGTATTGTCGATACCATCACGAGGTAGCGAGAAAACGTTGCTCTTGCCGGTCGGTCAAGGTGCAAGTTGGTCTTTCAATTGCGTATCTCCGGAAAAGCCCGGAATCACACGTGCTTACCAGTGTTACTTTGTAACGCAATAATATGTCGATAGTCTCGCAAGCATCTGAGAAAGACCAAGATAAACAACATGCCCCCTTTATGCAGTCGCACCAGCAGCGAGTATTCACCCGTCCTCGTGGTAAAGATGACGTTTACAGTGACGGCAATTTCGATTGAAGCAGGGCACTGCCAGAGCAGGGCAGTGCCCTGAGAGGCTACGCCGCTTTGCGCTGACTGATGATATACTAACCCAGCTTCTTGTCGGAACCAAGGATGTGGTTGACCAGCCAGTTCTTCAGGAAGTTCATGACCCCTATTGTGTTCACAGGGCTGCCGCTGTCTATCTGTGCCCTAATCTGCAGAACCTGTCGTGTCAGCTCCTCGTGCTGGCGTTTGTGCAGAGGATACTCAGGATAACGGGTCTCCTGCATAAAACGCTCTTCCGTGCTGAAGTGAGACACCGTATACTCCACCAAATCATTCAGTATTTTGGGGACGAGCGTTTTGCCTGTACCGGACTTCATTGCTTCATGGAGAGAGTTCACCATTTCTACCAGACGCCGGTGCTGGTTATCTATCTCCGCCACACCAATCTGGTAGTCTGTTTGCCAACTCATGAACGACATGTTGTTCACCTCTGAAGGGATTCTGCTCTTATTATCGGCTTGCCCAGGCGAACAGACTACCACGACACACCCATCACCTGTCCGGTGGGGTCCACATCCATACGTTTTGCAGCCGGCTCAGCCGGTAATCCCGGCATGGTCGTGATGTCCCCGCACAGCACGCGCACAAACCCTGCCCCCGCCGCCAGCTGCACCTCCGAAACCGGCAGGGTGAAGCCACTCGGAGCCCCTTTCAAGCCCGGTTCGTGAGATAAAGAGAACTGCGTCTTCGCAAAGCAGATGGGCAGATGGCGGAACCCCCACTTCTCGAACTGCTTTAGCTGTGGGCGTACTCCGGACTCATAGTGCACCGCCTGCGCGCCGTACACCTGCGTGGCGATGGTCTCTATCTTTTGCTGCAAAGAGTCATCGACGGAATAGAGAGGTTGGAACCGGCTGTTGCACTGTTTACAAACATCCCGCACTGCCTCTGCCAGCGCGATACCTCCCTCTGCACCACGCGCAAAACATTCGGATACCGCCGCGCCCTCTGCACCCGCAGCAATCGCCAGCCTGCGTAACAGCTCTATTTCCGCATCTGTATCGGTTGGGAATCGGTTAATCGCAACTATCACCGGAACGCCCAACCGGTGCACAATACGGATGTGTGCTTGCAGGTTTTCTGCGCCTTTTTCCAGTGCGTCCAGGTCTTCGTGCTCCAGCTCTACCGGTAAAGGCTTGCCAGAAACCACTTTGAAGTGACCGCTGTGCACTTTCAGACCGCGCACGGTAGCTACCAGTACCGCAGCGTCGGGTGATTTGCCCAGCACGGGTGACACAATATGGCAGAACTTCTCAAAGCCCAAATCAGAACCGAATCCTGCCTCTGTCACCGCATAATCCGATGTGTATAAAGCTATTCGATCAGCCAGTACTGAATTGCAACCCGTCGCCGTGTTGCCGAAAGGACCGGTGTGTACCAGAAGGGGGGTACCCTCCAGCGTTTGCACCAGATTAGGCATCAGCGCATCTTTCAACAACAATGTCATCGCGCCAGCGGCGCCAATGGCTTCTGCAGTGATGGGCTCCCCGTCGCGTGTCACACCCACCACTACCTGCCCCAACCGGCGACGCAGGTTGCTGAGGTCTGTGCTGAGAGAGAGAACTGCCATGATTTCAGAGGCGGCAGTGATTTCAAAACCGGTCTCATGCGGTATCCCGTTGGACTTGCCTCCGAGACCGGTAATTACCCGCCGCAGGGAACGGTCTGGCACGTCCAGCACGCGATTCCACCACACACCATGTGCATCGAAACCTGCCGCGTTGCCGTGGTAAATATGCGCATCCACCATCGCCGCCAGCAGGTTATGCGCTGCGGTGACCGCGTGTATATCGCCGGTGAAATGCAGGTTGATGTCATCCGCCGGGTACGCCTGTGCGCGCCCTCCACCAGCACCGCCTCCCTTCACCCCGAAGACCGGTCCTAATGAGGGCTCACGGATGCACACGGCAGCCTGCTCCCCAATAAAACGCAGAGCATCGCCCAGTCCCAGCGTGGTGACTGTTTTGCCTTCACCAGCAGGTGTAGGAGTAATGGCGGTGACCACAACGAGCTTTCCTTGCGGACGCGTTGACAGTCGCTCTATGGCACTCAGGCGGATCTTTGCTTTGTATTCTCCGTAAAGTATCAGCTCCTCATCGAGCAATCCCAACAGATTCGCCACGTCGCGAATGGGTAACGGCATGTGAACCTCCTGTTGCGGAAGATGCTCTTAGTAGCTTCACTGCAAAGCAGGAAGTTTCCTACCCGGGCGGGATGTGCAAATCGTTGGAGGGAGCCGGCATGGGGAAATGGAGACGATGGTATCCTGCGCCACAGCACTCGGGGCAAAACAGGATGAGGAACCGTCCGGGGCGCTCCGGATGCGGCGTCCGAACCACACCCGGTAACGAATGGTCGACCGGAGTCTGCAACAGTGCCAGGCGAATATGCTGGTGCAGGGCACAAAAGTACTGCACCTCCACTGGTTGCTGCTCCTGTGAGGTTCGGCGGCGATACAGCGTTTTCGTGCGCCAGCGACGCCCGTTGGGTAGCAGGTAAACCTGATGGATGCGTATCCAGCGAAACACCTGCCGTCTCAGTTCCCTGCGCGACACAGGCTCCTCGGGTTGCTCTCTCATCGTCTCCTCCCGAAAAGGATTTTCGGCAGTTTCGGACGCAGATTCGAGGAGCCTGAAAACAACCGCTTCTACCCCCTTGCTGCCTCGGTGAGCAGTTCCACCAGCGTGGGATGGGCAGGATAGACCGAAGCCAGAGTCTCCCACGTTCCACCCAGTGCCATCGCCACCGCCAGAGACGCAAGTACGTCTGCTGCATGTGCGCCCACTGCCGAGCCTCCCAGCAGTCGGTCGGTGGTTTCCTCTACCACCAGTTTGACGAACCCTTCCCGCTCGCCCAGCAGCTGCGCCTTCAGGTTGTCGGCGTGATGGGCACGAAGCACCTTGACCCTGAGCCCCTGCTCCCGCGCCTGTGCCTCCGTCAGCCCAACCTGCGCCACCTGCGGCTGCGTATACACCGCTTCCACCACCAGCTCCGGGCGGAACGGTTCTACCGGCACCCCCAGCGCATGACGCACCGCCACCCGTGCCTGAGCCCACCCCCGGTTCACGGTGAATGGCGCGCCAGCCGCGTCACCGGCGACATAGATATGGGGCACTGGGGACTGCAGGTACTCGTTCACAGGGACGCCCTGCGGTGTGGGTTGTAAGCCCACCGCCTCCAGATTCAGGCGCGACAGGTCTGCACGCCTGCCGATGGCGATGAAAGCGTGGGTGGCGTCAAACGTCCTGCCGTCGTGCAGCTGCACGTGAACCCAGCTGGGCGTCGCCGTCACACTTTCTACCGGGGAAGAGAGCATGACGCGAATGCCCATCTGCTCGAAGGCGCGCTCCAGCGATTGCGAAACCTCCTCGTCGGCGCGGGGCAGCAAGCGCGGCATGTCGGTTAGCACCGTCACCTCCGAGCCCAACACGCGGAACAGGTAGGCAAACTCACTGCCCGTAACGCCTCCGCCTACCATGATGAGCCGTTCGGGCAACGAGGACAGGCTGCTCATGAAGCGTGGAGCAAGGATACGTTTGCCATCGGGCTTCATGCTGGGGGGAAAGATGGGCACGGAACCAGAGGCTATGAGGGCAACATCGAAGCCGAGTTGCTGTTCACCTCCCTGCGGGGTCTGCACTTTCAGGGTGTGCGCATCGGCGAAAGAGGCGACCCCGTACACTATCCGCACACCCGCCTGTTCCAGCAACGCTTTCTGCGCCGCGCCCCACTCGTGCGTACGCTGTCGGATACGCTCCATCAGGTCGCCAACCCGCACGTCGGAGACGGCAACCTGCACGCCACGATACGCCGCATGGCGTGCATCCAAAATGGTGTCTGCCGCAGCCAGCAGCACCTTGCTGGGAACCAGACTATCCCACGTGGCGCGTCCGCCGATTTCACCTTCACTGATGAGCGTTACCTCCGCACCCCACCGTGCCGCCTCCCGCGCGGCAAACACGCCTACCGAACCACCACCAATGACCACAAAACGTTTGGACATCGTTCACCTACCTCCTGCGGTCTAAAGAGTTGGACTCGGAAACCACTCTCAAGGATTCCTCGCTTCGCGGATGGATGCATGAAAAATTTCCTCAAAAAATCCTCTCAAATCACTTGACAAAGATACACTCAAGTGGTATAATCATGCACGGAAAAACAGCCGATAATGAAAACGCACGACAAACGCAATCATCCACACGGAGGATAGATATGGGAAAGACAGTAGGGATAGACCTGGGAACCACCAACTCGGTCGTGGCGGTCATGGAAGGCGGCGAGCCAGTCGTTATCCCGAACGCCGAAGGCAGTCGACTGACGCCGTCGGTGGTGGCGTTCACCAAGACCGGTGAGCGACTGGTAGGCGCAGCCGCTAAACGGCAGGCGATTATCAACCCCGACCGCACCATCATCTCGATCAAACGCAAGATGGGTACGCGCGAGCGCATCCGCATCGACGATAAGGAGTACACGCCGGAAGAGATTTCGGCGATGATCCTGCAGAAGCTGAAGGCGGATGCGGAGGCGTACCTCGGCGAGAAGGTGGATGCTGCGGTCATCACCGTGCCAGCGTACTTCAACGACGCTCAGCGCACGGCGACCAAGAACGCGGGTGAAATCGCCGGGCTGAAGGTGCTGCGCATCATCAACGAGCCAACCGCCGCGTCCCTGGCGTACGGACTGGACAAGAAGTCCAACGAGACGATTCTGGTCTTTGACCTGGGTGGCGGTACCTTCGATGTGTCCATTCTGGAGGTGGGCGATGGCGTGTTCGAAGTGAAAGCCACCTCGGGCGATACGCACCTGGGTGGCGATGACTTCGACATGCGCATCGTCAACTGGGTGGCGGATGAGTTCAGGAAAGAGACGGGTATCGACCTGCGCAAGGACCCGCAGGCGATGCAGCGGTTGCGCGAAGCGGCGGAGAAGGCGAAGATCGAGCTCTCCAGCATGGTGGAGACCGAGATTAACCTGCCCTTCATCACCGCCGACGCCGAGGGTCCAAAGCACTTGCTTTACAAGATTACCCGTGCCAAGTTCGAGGAACTCACCGCCGATCTGGTGGAGCGGCTGAAGGGTCCGTTCTATCAGGCGTTGTCGGACGCCAAGCTGGACGTGAAGGATATCGACGAGGTGATCCTCGTCGGTGGCGCGACGCGCATGCCCTGTGTGCAGGAGCTGGTGCGCAAGCTGTCGGGCAAGGAGCCGAATAAGGGAGTGAACCCCGATGAGGTCGTCGCCATCGGTGCGGCGATTCAGGCGGGCGTGCTCGGCGGTGAAGTCAAAGATGTGGTGTTGCTGGACGTGACGCCGCTGTCGCTGGGTATCGAGACTCTGGGCGGCGTGTTCACCAAGCTCATCGAGCGCAACACCACCATCCCGACGCGCAAGAGCGAAATCTTCACCACCGCTGCCGACGGGCAGACGGAGGTGGAAATCCACGTGCTGCAGGGCGAGCGCGAGATGGCGCGTGACAACAAGACGCTGGGGCGGTTCCACCTGACCGGTATACCGCCTGCGCCGCGCGGGGTGCCCAAGATCGAGGTGACCTTTGACATCGACGCCAACGGTATCCTGCACGTCTCGGCGAAGGACCTGGGCACCGGCAAGCAGCAGGCGATTACCATCACCGGCTCCAGCAACCTGACGCGCGAGGAGATTGACCGTATGGTCAAAGAGGCGCAGGCGCACGCGGAAGAAGACCGCCGTCGCCGCGAGGAAGCCGAAGTACGCAACCAGGCGGACTCGCTGGCGTATCAGACCGAGCGCATGTTGCGCGACCTGGGCGACCGCGTGCCGTCGGACGAGAAACTGCGCATCGAGCAGGCAATCTCCGACCTGCGCGACGCCATCAACAAGAACGACATCAGCCTCATCCGGCAGCGGATGGAAGCCTTGCAGCAGGAGTCGTACCGCCTGTCGCAGAGGCTGTATGAACAGGCGTCGCAGACCTATGCTGGAACCGGCGCACAGACCGGTAGCAGCAGCTCCGGCTCATCCGGCGACGGCGAGGTCATCGACGCCGAGTTCAAGTCCGAGTAATCGGACACCACTGCCCGCGGCATCCCCGCGGGCAGTCCAGATAGCACCAAAAATCACTTCAACGGAGAAGGAGGTGACCAACGATGGCATTGGTGCGATGGGAGGATCCGGTGGACATGCTGACTCGCTTCGAGCGTGAGATGAACCAGTTGATGAACCAGTTCTTCGGCAACGCTGCGGCGCGCCGCACCGAGCCCACGCTGCCTCGTGTGTGGGCGCCTGCGGTGGACGTGCGCGAGGACGACAACGAAATCACGATTAACATGGAGCTGCCCGGCGTGAAGCCCGAAGAGGTGGAGATCGAGTTGACGGGCGACACGCTGTGCGTGAAAGGCGAGCGCAAGTTCCAGGACGAGGAGCGCCGTAAGGACTACGTGCGCATCGAGCGGGCGTATGGCACGTTCCAGCGCTCGTTCACGCTCGGCACGCCGATCGACGCCGAGAAGGTGACGGCGCATTACAAGGACGGCGTGCTGACCATCACCCTGCCCAAAGCGGAGCAGGTGCGTCCGAAGAAGGTGCAGGTGAAGGCGGGATAATTCCCCTACCTTCGCCTGTGCAACGGGAGGGGCAGGGCGCAGGCAGGCTGCCCTGCCCCTTTTTCAAGCAATATGAGCAATACCATCGGTAAGAAGGTGGCAAGGCAACGATGAACTTCAAATACAAGGACTACTACGCGATACTCGGTGTACCGCGCAACGCCACCGAAAAGGAGATCAAGCAGGCGTATCGCCGACTGGCGCGCAAATACCACCCGGATGTCAACCCAGGTGATAAGAGCGCGGAGGAGAAGTTCAAAGAGATCAGCGAGGCATACGAGGTGCTCTCCGACCCGGAGAAGCGCGCCAAGTACGACCAGTACGGCGAGATGTGGAAATACTACAGCGAACAGCAGCAACAACAGCCTGGTGGGTTCTCCAGCGGTGGCGGATGGCAGGATTTGCGCAACTTCGGCTTCGGCGGGCTGGGTGACCTGTTCGCCACGCTGTTTGGCGATGCGTTCGGGCGCAGCCGTACCGCCGAGGCAGATTTCGACACAGTATTCGGTGCCTCGCTGGATGTGGAATATCCGATAGAGGTCTCGCTGGAGGAGGCGTATACCGGAGCAACCAAACCGCTGTCCGTGACCCTGCAAGACACCTGCCCACAGTGCGGCGGTACGGGAGCAGCACGCACACGCAGCGGCTACTTCACCATGGGACAGGTGTGTTCCAACTGTCACGGACGAGGAACGCTACCTCGCAGCAAAAGGCTGGAGGTGCGCATCCCTGCAGGAGTGCAGGACGGCTCGAAAATTCGCCTCGCGGGCGAGGGACTGACCGGACGTGGTGGGCAGCGCGGCGACCTGTTCCTGATTGTACGCATGCGCCCGCATCCTACCTTCGAGCGTAAAGGCGACGACGTGTATGTGGATGTGGACATTCCGTATACCACCGCCGCGCTCGGAGGCGAGGTGCGCGTGCCCACTCTCAAGGGCAGTGTGACCATGAAGGTGCCTGCTGGCACGCAAAGCGGGCAGGTGTTTCGGCTCGCCGGTCAGGGAATGCCTCGCTTGAAAGGCGGCGGCTATGGCGACCTGTACGCTCGGGCGCGTATTACCGTGCCTCGCACGTTGACCACTCGCGAGCGCGAGCTGCTGCAGCAGCTGGCACAACTGCACGGCACGGCAACAACGACTCGTGTGTAATGGTATCAAGGGGGGATGTTGTATGGCAGACAGCATTCGCGACAAGCACGAACCGGTCTATCTGATTAGCGTGGCAGCGAGGTTGTGTGATATGCATCCGCAGACGCTGCGCATGTACGAGCGCATGGGCTTGATACGTCCCAAGCGTGTGAACCAGAAAAACCGCCTGTATTCGCAGGCGGACATCGAGCGTCTGCGCCAGATTCAGCGCCTCACGCGCGACTTAGGGGTGAATCTTGCCGGGGTGGAAATTATTCTCGACCTGCTGGACAAGGTAGAGCGACTCCAGCAGGAGCTGGAAACGCTTCATGCCCAGATGGAACAGATGGTGCAGGAGCGCGTCGAGCAGATTCTGTCCGAGCGACAGACTCTGCCCGCCCGTGTGGTGCGCGAGCTGTAAGCCTTCATCCCCCCATTGACGCCTTGCCTGTATCACACAGGGCACCCCGCCTCGCTCCCTCGCGGTACTGCACCAGCCTGTTTACAACCGTCGCAAGTACTGCTACACTGTGAACGGCAAACCGTGGAGGGAGGCGATTCATGCGAGTCTTCTGTGAAACCCTGGGTGTGGATATCGAGCTGGCGGAACGTCCGCAGCGCATTGTTTGTCTGGCATCTTCCCTGACCGAGACCATTTTCGAGATGGGTTATGGGCATCGCGTGGCTGCCATCTCCGCATACTGTTCCCGCTATATCCCCCAGAACAACCTGCCCATAGCAGGCGATTACCTGCGCGTCGACAAACAACTGCTTCAACAGATAAATCCCGACCTGATATTGCTCACTAGCGGTATCCAGCGTACGCTGGGTATCCGTCTGGCGCAAGAGGGCTATCCGGTATACGCCCTGCCGCTGCCAAGCAGTGTCAGTGGAGTCATGGAGAACCTGAACCTCCTGGGTGGGCTGTTGAACGAGGTGGAGTCTGCCCGCCGCCTGCGCCAACGGTGGGAACAGCAGTTTCAAACGCTCTACCTGTCCGCCCCACTACGCCGCCCGCGCGTGTACATCGAACTGTGGTTTGGCAAGCACATGCGCACGGTGGGCGCGCTCAGCTTCATCCACGATCTGGTGGAAGCCGCCGGAGGAGACAATATCTTCGGGCGAGACCGCCGCGCCTACTTTTCACCGGATCTGGCGCAGGTAGAGATAGCGAGACCCGATGTGCTGCTTTTCCACACGGAACCCGATTACCCGGTGGACATCGCGGCTCTCATCGAGGAACGCGGCTGGCATCGGTGGAATCCTGCGCCCTACGTGGTGGCAGGCACCGTGCAAAAAGGGCAAAACATTATCCATGAGGGGCCGTCCATGATGGAGACGGCAACGTGGCTACAGGGGCACTTCCACTTCTGGGCGAGGCACCACCGATAGGCGCAGGAGGTTAACCGTGTTCCACTTCCGAGCGCGTGGGCTTGTTTAACGGCTCCACCACCACACCGTCGGGACGCACATCCGCCACGCGCACAGGGGTGTTGGCGGGTAAGAACTCCTGCTCGGTCAACACATGCAGGTTCACATCGCCAATCCGCGCGGTGCCGCCCGGCGTCAGGTCTGTGAGCGTAACGCCTTCTGCGCCCAGGAGCTTGCGCTGAGCCTCCCAGCTGGCAGGCATGGACATCTGCATCCGTTGCTGCATCTCGCGCCATAGATGGCTCTTGGGCAGATAAACGAAGAAGACCACCATGCTCATCAGGGTCAGTATCGATGAGACCACCAGCGCAAAGAGGGGGTGCGACTCGATCATAATCGCTTCACGCATACCTGCGAAGATGCACAGGAAGCCGAGCAACGCGAATATTCCCCGTCCGGGCAGGACGTGTGTCTCTACAATGACCAGTGCCGCGCCCAGCGCAAACACCACCATACCCCACCAGTGTGAGCCGCTCCAGAGGTGAGCCACAAACACCATCCCCAGAAACAGCATTCCCACCGTGCCCACCCACGACCACACCGGACGGGTCAGAAATTCTGCCACCAGAAACGCCAGCCCGATAAAGGTGAGCAGTACAGTCGCGTAAGGTGTCTGCAACCACTGTATCACGCTTTCGATACTCACCGCCATCACCCCTGTGCCGGGCGACCGTATGCCGCACGCTCAGGTTCCACGATGTAACGCGACAGCGTGATGGTCAACTGATACGTCACCACCTGCAGGAACAGGATGATGCCGTAGCAAAGCTGCGACACCAGACGGTTCCACTGGCGGCGCAACCGCTGCGCGAACGGTATCTTCTGTTCGGCGACGATCTCGGCGAGCATCGGCTGGAACTCACGCCACAGGTCGATTTTCGGTTCTGGCGCTTCCAGCTGTCGGCAGAACTCTACAAACCGGCGCAGCTCCTGATACTCCCGGAAGCAAGCCTCGCAAGTGTGCAGATGATGCTGTAGCTGCTCGTACTCCTGCGGGCTCAGCTGTTCGTCAATCAGCGCGCTCAGTCGTTCCTGTACTTCGTCGCAACGCATGGTTACTCACCTACCCCCTGATAGTACGCCTGATAATAAGGCTCAAACAGACGCTTAAAAGCCAAACGCGCGCGGTGCAAGCGCGATTTGACATTGGCGATGGTCAATCCCGTAATGTGGCTGATCTCTTCGTAACTCAGTTGCTCGAAGTCGCGAAGTACCAGCATGGTTCGGTAATCTTCCGGCAGGCGTGCCAGCACCTCCCGCACTTTGCGTTGAAGTTCCTCGCGCTCCACGTGTGCCTGCAGGTCATCGTCGGAAACCGGCTCGTAGCTGCCGTTCTCTCGCTCCGCCATCTCTTCCAGCGAATCGGCTTTCTCTCGCTTCATGTCGCGCAGGCGATTACAACACAGGTTGTGCGCGATACGCAACAGCCAGGCACGGAAGCTGCTGTCTCCACGGAAAGAGCGGATGTTCTTGAACGCGCGGATGAATACCTCTTGCGTCAGGTCGTGGGCCTCCTCACCGGGCACCATCCGGTACACCACGCTGTATACCAGCCGTACGTACTTGTGATAGAGCTTCTCGAAGGCTGCGGCATCCCCGTCGCCGCAGCGACGAACCAGTAAGAGGTCCTCGTCCAGCGGTGCTACCATGTTAAATGCCAGTTCCTGTGTTGCCTCCGAGGGCGTGCCAATCGCCAGAACCATTTGTCACCCTTCCTCACGCACTGTCGGGGAAGGCGCAGGCGCGCCTTCCCGATTTTTATCGTCCGGGTGCCGGTGGCGGACCGGGAGGTGGTCCCTGAAACATCTGCTGGAACATCTGCATTCCCTGTTCCATCAGCATCCTGCGCTCTTCGGGCGACATGTTCATGAACATGCGCATCCCTTCCTGCATCATCTGCATGCGCACCGAAGGGTCCATATTCATGAACATCTGGATGCCCATCCGTATCGCCCTCTGGCGCTCCTCCGGCGACATCTGCAGGAACATCTGCATCCGCTGTTGCTCCAGCGCCAGGAAATCCTCCGCGCGCCCGCGCCCCTGCCCCGTGCGCTGTCCGGTCTGCGCCAGCATCGGTTGCTGGTAGAACACCACATACACCGGTCGCGTCTTGAACGCTGGAACCATCTGACCCAGCTGTTGCTCAAAATCCGGCGAAACGGTCACGTTGCGCACGAACGAGGTAATGCGGTTGCCGCTGGCATCCGCAATCATCAACCCTTGCGCCTCCAGATTCACGAGGGTGCGTACCCAGTTGACCAGCGTTTCAGAGGCTGGCAGTTCCATATCTGCCCGCAGATACACCTTGCGCCATGCCGAACCGGGGATTTGCTTGACGACTGCGTCCAGAGCTGCCTGAGCGCTGTTCGCTTCAGCAGGCGGTGTCACACGCGCCTGCAACAGCGGGTCCACCACGACTTGCAGTTTGAACCGCTCTGCAATGCTCTCCAGCACCCGACGCACGTTACTGCCAGCCTGCTGACCCTGCTGGCGTATTTGCTGACGAGGCAGCTCAACGGGCGGCTGTAACTCCGCAGGCGGTGGGGGTGGCATGACAGGCTCCAAAGGTACCTCTAAAGGTGGCTCCGGCGGCGGCTGAGGCTCGCCCGGCTCCTGCTGCGCCCACAGCGGGATCGCCGCACAAACAGATAACGCTACGATAGCCGCAATTGTTCTCCAGCGCATTTGGAACGACCTCCTCGTTTCCTTCATTTCTTATTAGACACCAAACACCTTCAAAAAGTTGCGCTCCGTGAGAAACGGCGGTTACTGCCGTGACTCTGTTCGCCACCACTTATTGTACCGTATTTCCAGCTGCCTCCGGCCACACACTGTCCGGAAAGGTTTTACGCTCGTCGCAACGAAGAATACAGTATCGCCTTTCCGATGGATGCGCCGTTCATACTTGACGGCTCGGAAGAGCCTGATTCTCTAAGACGGACATCTGCGAAAACGGTGGAGTAGTCCATCAGCAATCAGGAGGAGGCCCGTAATGCCCAGAGCGATAAACATCGATGACCTGTTTCGGCTTCGGCTGGTCAGCGATGCGCAGATTTCGCCCGACGGCCAGCGCGTCGTATGCGTGGTGAAGTACGCTGACCGCGAGAAGAACAAGTATTTCAGCCATCTGTATCTGTGCGACCTGCGCACGCGCGAGGTGCGCCAGTTCACCAGTGGCGAGGTCGCCGACAGCCAGCCGCGCTGGTCGCCGGATGGCAAAACCATTGCCTTCGTCAGCAACCGCCAGAAGCCGAAGGCACAGATATTCCTGATACCGGTGGACGGCGGCGAGGCGCGCGCACTGACTTCGCTGGAAGAAGGTAGCATCGGCGAGATTGTCTGGTCGCCGGACGGCACGAAGGTCGCATTCACCTTTCGCCTGACGCCCGAACCGTGGCGCGAGCAGGCGGCAAAGGAACGCAAGGAGAAGGGGTTCTCCACCCCGCCCCGCATCATCACACGCCCGTTCTACAGGCTGGACGGCGCAGGCTATTTTGACGGCGAGTACTATCAGGTCTGGGTGGCTGACGCGAAAACCGGCGAGGCAAAACCGCTGACCAGCGAGGTGACCTCCTGCGGTAGCCTGAGCTGGTCTCCCGACAGCAGCAAGATTGCCTTCGTGTGCAACCGCAGTGAAGACCCCGACCTGAACCCCAATCTGGTGGACATCTGGCTGGTTCCCGCGGAAGGAGGGGACCTGCAGCGTGTGGACACGCCGAAAGGTCCCAAGGGCGATATTGCCTTCTCTCCCGATGGCACGCGCATCGCCTACGTCGGTCATACGAAGGTGGACGACATCTGGGGCGTGACCAACGACCACCTGTGGGTTGCCGACCTGATTAGCGGCACCGCACGAGACATCATGGAAGGCTTTGACCGCTCGCTCGGAAACCTCACTCTCAGCGACATGCGCGACGTGGGCGGGGGAAGCCGTCCCGTCTGGACGCCTGACGGCAAGCAGCTGCTGTTCCTCGCCAGCGACAGAGGCAGCACAGTGCTCTACAGCATCTCCGCCGAGGGCGGAGAACCCGTTTTCTTGCGAGGGGAGCGTGCGGACATCACCGGCTTCTCCCTCAGCGCAGACGGCAGGCGCATCGCGTGGTGCGAGGGCACAGCCACCCAACCGCACGAGGTGTTCGCCGGCACGCTGGGGGATGGGGCAATCCAGAACGCTGAAGCGATAACCAGATTCAATGCCGACTGGCTGGCGGAGGTGCAGATACAGACCCCTGAAGAGTTCGCCTGCCTCTCGCCCGATGGCAATGAAGTGCACGGCTGGATACTGCATCCTCTTGATTTTGACCCCGCGCAGAAATATCCGCTGATACTGGAAATCCACGGTGGACCGCACGCGCAGTACGGCTGGGTTTTCTTCCACGAGTTCCAGCTGCTGGCGGCGCAGGGTTACGTGGTGCTGTACACCAACCCACGCGGAAGCAAAGGCTATGGAGAAGCGCATACCGCTGCCATCAAGGGCGCATGGGGCGGACCTGACTACACCGACCTGATGGCGGCGGTAGATGCCCAGCTGACACGCGGCTACATTGACGAGACGCGTATGGGCGTGATGGGCGGTTCCTATGGCGGCTATATGACCAACTGGGTGGTGTCACACACCGACCGCTTCCGCGCTGCCATCACCGACCGCAGCGTGGTGAACCTGCATAGCATGGCGGGAACATGCGACTTTCCCCTGCTACCCGGCGGCGACTACTTCCGGGGCAACGCATGGGCAGAGCCAGAGCATCTGTGGGAGCACTCGCCGCTGAAGTACGCGGGTAACATCCATACGCCACTGCTGATTATCCACAGTGAGGGAGACCTGCGCTGCCCGATAGAGCAGGCAGAACAGCTGTTCGCCGCGCTCAAAGTGCAGAAGAAGGAAGCGGTGCTGGTGCGCTATCCGCTGGAGAGCAGTCACGGGCTGTCGCGCTCCGGTCCGCCCGATTTGCGCGTGCACCGTCTGCAACAGATTCTGGACTGGTGGAAGAAACATCTCAGTAGCGAATAGGTGACCGCCAGCTGGAGGGCGAGGCTCCCGCCAAGCCGTGAAACGCCTCCCCGCCTGCGGGGAGGTTGGCTGGGGGCTCGGCTTACCAGTCGTTTCGCCCTTCGTGAACCAAAAGGAGACCATAACACCATGCCCGAACAACCGAAGAAGAAACCAACCTTACTGCTCATGTTCGACCTGAACTGGTCGGTACATGATGCGCCTCACCCCTTTACCGGCCCGAGCACGCCGCAGGACTGGGCGTTTATAGACCCCAGAGAGTATCTGGACTGGCATCTGGAGATGGGCAACAACGCCATCTTCCTGCAGGCGTATACGTACGGCGGTTACGCTTTCTATCCCACCCGTTTGGGGCCGGTGCCGCCGGGTCCGGGAAGGGAACTGCTGCCCAGGCTGTATGAGCTGGCACAGGAAGCGGGATTGCCCTTCTGGAGCTACTTCTGCGTCGGTGCAGATGTGGCGATGAGCGCGTACCGCCATGACTGGGTGATACCGGAAAGCCGCAGGAACTGGTGGCACGGCTTCCTTGCACCGGAGTCGCCCTGGGCAGACCTGTTCTGTGCGCGCGTGGAAGAGTTTCTGGAGCAGTTCCCCGTAGACTGGATACTGTTCGACTGGTTCTGTTACGGCGATCTGGACAGCGGTTTCCACATGCAACCCGCCTGGTTTGTGAAACAACCGTTTCGGGAGATTATTGGCAGGGAGATGCCTGAAGATAGCTCGCAGATTACGCCAGAGGAGAGCCTGACCTACAAGCGTGAGGTACTGGCGCGGTTCTTCGCCCGCATCCGCAAAACGGTGAAAGAGACAAGCCCCGCCACCCGAATCGCCTTCAACCCACCGTACTGGAAGCCTGCCGACCCGCTGTGGGTGAATCATCCGATGGTGAACGAGAGCGATGGCTTGCTGGCGGAATACTCCAAACCAGAGACCCTGCAATGGCTGGAAAGCGTGCGGCGACCGGAACAGCAAATCATCGCCACGCCCATCAATGTGGAAGGCGTGGTGGAGGAAGAAGTAATGCTGGAATGGGCGGAGAAGGGCTACGTGTTGAATGGCTATATCTGGGGCACCCCGCCCAGGCTCCAGCCGCATCCCTCTCTTCAGCCCAAAGGCGAAGCCATCCGACGGGCGTTCCACCGCATTGCCCTGCAGTATAGCTGACTCACGGAGCCGCGGTGAGTGCTTCCCGCGGCTCCGGTGGACTATCCCTGCTGTGCCTTCTCTGCCGGTGCCTGCACAATCACAGGACCCACTCCCTGATATTGCCGGTGCGTGCCGTCGCAGAAGGGAAACTTGCTGGACTTGAAGCACCGGCATAATGCCACACGCTCGCCGGGCTCGAGCTCAACGGTGGTCCGCACTCGTCCTTCCGTTTCTTCTGTGGTATGTTTTGCCATCCGCCTTTCTCCCTGCAGAGGATTTTATACTTTTCTTCTCTGTGGTGGCAACGCCTACCTCCTGCCCAGCGACGTTTCCCGGTGGTTGCATCAAGGAGTATGGATGTGATATACTTATAGTCGGTTGAAGGGTATGATGAGCAGGTAGGGCGGCATAAGGGGGTAGCAATCATCTCGAAAGAGAGTGGGCAGGCTCGCCCACTCTTTTTCTTACCCTGACGGAAGATAATCGGATAGAGGGCAGCCATGAACAGCGAGTTCATTGAAATACTGCGTGCGCTAGAACGGGAGCGGGACATCCCTCTGGCGGTGCTGTGGGAGGCGCTGGAGACCGCTTTGACCAACGCCTACAAGAAGCACTGCGGAGCGGTCGGCGATGTGCGTCTGCGCCTCGATTCCAGCAAGGCGGGGGTGCGATTGTTCTGCGAGCGCACAGTGGTGGAAGAGGTCGAAAACCCGCATACCCAGATTTCTCTGGAAGAGGCGAGGAAGTTCAAACCGGAGGCGGAGATAGGGGACACCGTGTCGGTGCCGGTCGACTTGGACGACTTCGGACGCATCGCGGCACAGACCGCCAAGCAAGTGATTGTGCAACGCATCCGCGAGGCGGAGCGGGAACAGATATATCAGGAGTTCCAGGAGCGCGTCGGAGAGATACTGTCCGGCTTCGTACAGCGCAGAGAGGGTCCGAACGTCATCATTGATCTCGACAGGGTAGAGGCTATCCTGCCGCCAGAGGAGCAGGTGCCGAACGAGCCGTATCGCCCGCATGACCGCCTGCGTGTGTACCTGCTACGTGTGGAGCGCACCACCAAGGCGCCGCGCATCATCGTCTCGCGCAGTCATCCCAGCCTCATCCGTCGCCTGTTCGAACTGGAGGTACCCGAGGTGCGCGAGGGAAGCGTGGTGATTAAAGCGGTTGCGCGAGAGCCGGGCGCACGCTCCAAAATCGCCGTGTGGGCGAAGGAGCCGAACATCGACCCGGTAGGCAGTTGTGTGGGTCTTCGCGGAACGCGGGTGCAGGCGGTGGTGAACGAACTGTACGACGAGAAGATAGATATCATCCGCTGGTATCCCGAACCAGCACAGTTTATTGCGGAGGCGTTGAGCCCCGCAAAGGTTTCGAAAGTGCAGCTGAACGAGAGCGAAAAAAGCGCACTGGTCATCGTGCCTGACGACCAGCTCTCGCTGGCTATCGGCAAAGCGGGGCAAAACGTACGGTTGGCAGCGCGATTGACCGGCTGGAAAATAGACATTCGAAGCGAATCTCAAACCGCTCAAGACGCTCTGGCGACAGGCAAAGAGGAAAAGGAAAGCGCGTCTTGAGAGAAAAAACAGTTCTGGAGTCCGCGATGCCTGCACGTAAACATACACCGATACGAACGTGCGTGGCGTGTCGAACCGCCGCACCGAAGAGAGGTTTGATGCGCGTCGTGCGCACTCCAGAAGGCACGGTGGAAGTAGACCTGACCGGTAAGAAGGCGGGACGCGGCGCGTACGTCTGCCGGAGCGTATCCTGCGTGGAGAAAGCGTTGAAAGCGAACAAGCTGGAGCGTTCGCTCAAAGTAGCCCTGCCGGCGCACACGGCACAGGAGCTGCTGCAGCTGGCTGCACAGGCGGAAGAAGAGGAGGTGACTCGCTCGTGAACCGGATTCGCGTTGGCGATTTAGCGAAAGACCTGCAGATGAGCGTTGCGGAGCTGCTCAGCACGCTCACCGACTTGGGCGTGGAGGTAAAGAACGCTGACAGCCTCATTGACATCTCCACGGCGCAAGCGGTGCGCGCCGTGCTGGACAAAGGGCACCCCGAAGTCGAGTTGCCCCCGACGATGACCGTGCGCGAACTGGCTCAGGCATTGGGGGTACAGTCCACGCAGATACAGCAAAAACTGATGAAGGTCGGGGTGCTGGCGGGGCTGAATCAGCAGCTCTCCGCCGACCAGATCGAGCGAGTCGCCTATGAACTGGGCTACAGCGTCCGCTGGACGGAGGCGAAGGAGCCGGAAGTACCCGAAAGCGCACGTCCCCGTACCGCGTCGACGGGTGGTCCGCAACCCCGCCCGCCGGTAGTAACCATTTTGGGGCACGTCGACCACGGAAAGACCACCCTGCTGGACGCCATCCGGCGTACCAACGTCGCGGAAGGCGAATACGGTGGCATCACCCAGCACATCGGCGCGTATCAGGTGGAGGTAGAACACGCCGGCGAGAAGGCGAAAATCACTTTTCTGGATACTCCGGGGCATGAAGCCTTTACCGCCATGCGTGCGCGCGGCGCACAGGTCACCGACATCGCGGTGCTGGTGGTTGCCGCCGACGATGGCGTGATGCCCCAGACCATAGAGGCATTGAACCACGCCAAAGCGGCGAACGTTCCCATTATCGTGGCCATCAACAAGATAGACAAACCCGAAGCCAATCCCGACCGTGTCAAACAACAGCTGGCGGAGCTGGGCGTGGTTCCGGAAGAGTGGGGTGGCGATACCATCTTCGTGCCGGTATCCGCAAAACAGCGCATTGGGCTGGGCGATTTGCTGGAAGCCATCCTGCTGGTTGCCGAAGTTCAGGAGCTGAAAGCCGACCCGAACGCTCCCGCCGAGGGGGTGGTTATCGAATCCAAACTGGACAAGGGCAGAGGTCCCGTCGCTACCATCATCGTTCAGCAGGGAACGTTCAAGCAGGGCGATGCAGTGGTGGCGGGTGAGGCGCATGGAAAGATTAAGGCGTTGATAGATGACCGGGGCAACCGCGTGCCTAAAGCCACGCCCGCCATGCCGGTGGAGGTCATCGGCTTGTCCTCGGTGCCGAACGCAGGCGAGAAGATGGAAGTGGTGAAGGATGAACGCACTGCCCGACAGATTGCGATGGAGCGCGAGCAGCGCCACCGTCAGGAGAAGCTTGCCAGCCAGCGCGCTCGCGTCACCATGAAAGACCTCAGCAGGCTGATTAAGGAAGGCGAAATCAAGGAGCTGCTGGTGGTGCTGAAGGCGGATGTGCACGGTTCGGTGGAGGCTGTGCGTACGTCGCTAGAGCGGCTGGAGCATCCGGAGGTGCGCCTGCGGGTGCTGCACGCGGCGGTGGGTAACATCACCGAGTCCGACATCATGCTGGCGTCGGCATCCAACGCGCTGGTTATCGGTTTCAACGTGCGCGTGGAGCCCGAAGCGCAACGTGTCGCGGAGCAGGAGCGCGTGGAAGTGCGCACCTACCGCATCATCTACGAGCTGGTCGAAGACATCAAGGCGGCGATGCTGGGCATGCTACAGCCGGTGATCGAGGAGTTCCCGCTGGGCAAAGCGGAGGTGCGTGCCGTGTTCAACCTGCCACGCGGCACGGTCGCCGGGTGCTACGTGACCGAGGGCAAGGTCGTACGCAACGCCGAGGCGCGTGTGTGGCGCAAGAAAGACCTGCTGCACACCGGCAAAATCGTCTCCCTGCGCCACCTCAAAGACGATGTGCGTGAGATTGCGCAGGGTTACGAGTGCGGTATCATGGTGGACGGCTTCTCGGACTTCGCGGAAGGTGACCTCATCGAGTGCTTTGAGAAACGGGAAGTGTCTCGCGCGGGTCATACGATTACCCAGCGGAGTGCAACGGCGGTCTCGTAGCGGATAGAGACGCCTGACCGATACTCGTGCAGTACGGCTCGCACCGTTCGGCTCGGCGGGAGCCTCGTCCTCCAGAAGACTGAAACTGGACAGGTATACAGGTGCCATGATGGTCGTGGGTGTATTGACGGTAGAGCTGCACCTCTACGAAGCGACCTCTCTCAAAGAGAAACGGCATGTGGTGCGCAGTACGCTGGACACCCTGCGCAACAGGTTCAACCTCTCTGCTGCCGAGGTGGATCATCTGGACGAGTGGCAGCAAGCAACACTCGGCTTCTCCTGCGTGGGCAATGACCGGCAACACGTCAACAGCGTGTTGAACAAGGCTCTGGACTTTTTATACGCCGACCCACGCATCGAGGTGGTCGAAGTCAATATGGAGTTGTGGTGAAATGAGTAGCAACAGAGTATCCAAGATAGAAAGCCTGCTGGTGACCGAGATCAGCGACATCGTGCGAAACGAGTTGAAAGACCCACGCCTCGAGGGGGTTACCATCACGCAGGCGAGGGTTTCACGTGACCTGAGCCATGCGAAGGTATACGTCAGTGCGCTGGGTGGTACCGAGGCACGCGACAAAGCCCTCGATGTGCTCAGGAACCTTGCGGGACGTATTCGCGGCGAGTTCGGGCGTCGTGCGCACCTGCGCGTCGTGCCGGAAATCCATTTCGAGCCGGATGAGGGCATCGAAGCGGGAATGCGCGTGCACGAACTGCTGCGTCAACTGGAACAGGGATGATTCGACGCCACCTGCAACAGGTTGCTCAGGTACTTCAGGAGGCGAAGAGCGTGGTTCTCGCCTGCCATCTCAATCCCGACGGCGACACGCTGGGTTGCGCGCTTGCCCTGCAATCCGTGCTGGAGGGCCTGGGCAAGCGGGTGATCACGCTGAGCAGTGACGGCGTGCCGGAGATATACCGCTTCCTGCCCGGCTCCGAGAAGGTTCTCACCGCTACCGAGCAGAGAGGCTTCGACGTGGCAGTAGTGTGTGATACCGGCATGCCCGAGCGCATCGGTAAAGCCAGGGATGCGGTGTTCTCGGCGCGGATTATCGTGGACATCGACCACCACGTGACCGAAGGCGCGTTTGGAGACATCCGCATCCAGCAGTCCAGAGCCGCCGCCACCGCCGAAATCGTCTACCGCCTGCTGAACGTGATGGATGTGCCCATCACGCCAGCCGTTGCCACCTGCCTGCTCACCGGTATCATCACCGATACCGGTCTTTACCGCTATATGAACGTCTCGCCAGCCACCTTCCGCCTGAGCGCAACTCTGATGGAAGCGGGAGCATCGCCCGCGCAGATTGCGGAAGAGGTTTTCGAGCGACGCTCTTTTCCGAGTGTGAGACTGCTGGGACGCGCCCTGGAACACATCCGGCAGGAGGAAGAAGGCAAGCTGGTGTGGTCTTACCTCAGCTACGAGGATTTCACCGAGCTGGAGGCTACCGATGAAGACACCGAAGGCATCATTACACAGCTGCGGGCGGTACGCGACAGCGTGGTGCTTGCGTTATTGCGAGAGGTAAAACCCGGTCGGGTGCGTGTAAGCGTTCGCAGCCGCGACGAGCGTATCGATATGTCGAAGCTGGCGGAGAAGTTCGGGGGTGGCGGTCACCGCATGGCGGCAGGCTTCTGGGTGAACGGTGGTATCGACGAGGCGAAGAGGAAAGTGATTGAGGCTCTGCGGGAATGGATGCACTGCTCAACCTCTACAAGCCAGCGGGCATGACCTCGCGGGAGGCGGTGGACGCCGTGCGCCGCATCCTGAATGTGCGACGGGCGGGACACAGCGGCACCCTGGACCCCGGCGCGGAGGGAGTGCTGCTCATCTGCCTGGGCAAAGCCACCCGGCTGAACGAGTTTCTGCAGTGGCTGCCCAAAACCTACCGGGCTACGATGGTGCTGGGCATACAGACCACCACGCAAGATGCGGAGGGCGAGGTGATTGCCAGCACGGATGCCAGCGGTGTCACCCGTGAGATGGTGGAGGCTACGCTACCCCGCTTCACCGGAGAGATAGAGCAAATACCTCCAATGCACTCCGCGGTGCATCACGAGGGCAGACGCCTGTACGAGCTTGCACGAGAGGGCAAGGTGGTTCCCCGAGAGGCTCGCAAGGTGTCCGTCTATCGCCTGCAACTGCTGAACTTCTCGCCCGGCGAACATCCAGAAGCGGAGATAGAGGTGGAATGCTCCACCGGAACATATATCCGTACGCTCTGCGCGGATATCGGCGATGCGCTGGATGTGGGTGGATACATGAAATCGCTGGTGCGAACGGCAATCGGCGCGTTCCGCGCGGAGGATGCGGTCACCCTGCAACAGCTGGAAGCCGAAGGTGGGGATAAACACCTCATCCCAATGGCGCAGGCAGTGGAGGGTATCCTTCCTGTCTGGAGACCACATCCCCGGGTGTTGCGCCTGTTTCGGCTGGGCAGTTTCGTCAAGCCAAAGCCCTTCCCACCCGTGCCGCTGCCAGCAGAGAAACCGCCGTATATTGCCGTGCTGGACGCGGCGGGCGAGCTCTTCGCCATCGCCACGGTGCGCCGCGACGAGGTGTGGCCCTACAAGGTGTTCGGTGAGCGCGTTCTCTACCACCCTCGCAGCGTAGAGGAGGATTTGGGGTGAGCAGTCTTGCTCCCCGCCCGATGAGCCTGCGTGCCAGCGTGGTGACCATCGGTGTCTTCGATGGAGTTCACCAGGGACACAGGGCAATTATCTCCGCAGCGGTGCAGCGAGCGCATCAGCTGAGCATTCCCGCCGTCGCAGTGACCTTTGACCGCCACCCGCAGGAAGCCATTCGACCCGAAAAATCGCCACCCTACCTGACCACCCTGACCAGCCGTCTGCGCCTGCTGCAGGAGAACGGCGTGCAGCACGTTCTGCTGATGCGCTTCGACCGCCATCTCGCCATGTTGCAGCCCGACGAGTTCGTGCGCTTCGTGTTGCACGAGCGGCTGAACGCCCGTCACATTGTGGTGGGCAGAGATTTTCGCTTCGGGTATCGGCGGATGGGCAATGTGGATTACCTGCGAGAGGTACAATGCCGTTTCGGCTTCGAGGTGGAAGCGGTGCCCGACGTGCTCTATCGCGATGAGCGCATCAGCAGCAGCCGCATCCGACAATCGCTGCTGGAAGGCGAGGTGCGCGAGGCATCTGCCATGCTGGGCAGGGCGTACGTGCTGGAGGGCGTGGTGGTTCGCGGACAACGGCTGGGCAGGAAACTGGGTTACCCAACCGTGAACCTGCAGCCGCTTGCGCCACAGGTGGTACCGCGAGATGGCATATACGCAGGACGACTGTTGCACGTGCGCACGGGCAACGTGTACACCGCGGCAATCAGCGTGGGCGTACGTCCGACCGTAGACGGTAAGAACCGTACCGTCGAAGCGTACCTGCTGGGTTTCTCCGGCAGTCTCTATGGGGAGGAAGTGCATCTCGCCTTCTTCCACCGGCTGCGCGACGAGCGCAAATTCGAATCCCTGCAGGCGTTGAAAGAGCAGATGGACAGAGACGTAAAGCAGGTGGCGGAGCTGATGGTTTAGACGGCGCGAGGCACACGGCTCCCGCCGGACCTTCCCAAAGACTCCAGCATGGAGGAGCAGAAAGCATGAGCAAACGACCGGTTATCCTGATTTCAGTATACATCTTCCTGGCTTCGCTGGCATGGGGGCAGGCACAGAAACCGCCCGCCGCGCCCCCGCAGCTTTCGGAGAAGGATAAGAAGATTATCGCTCTGTTCGAGAAGGCGCTGTCGCTGCAGAGGGCAGGCAAGGCGAAGGAAGCCATCGCAGCCTATCAGGAACTGCTCCAGCTGCAGCCCAACACGCCGATGGCGCGCTTCAACCTGGGTGAAATCTACATCGCGCAGGGCGACTGGAAAGCCGCCGAAGCGCAGTTCCGCCTGTTCGTGAAGGCGATGCCCAAAGTGCCCGAAGGGTATTTTCGGCTCGCCACAGTGCTGGCCCAGCAAAAACAGTGGCGCGAAGCCACGCAGATGGCTCAAAAGGGAGTGCAGCTGGCTCCGAACAGCGCAGAAGGGCACTTCGTGCTGGGCGTTATCTACCTCTCCCAGCGGCGCTGGGCGGAAGCGGAAAAGAGCCTGTTGCGCAGCAGCCAGCTGAACCCCAAAGCCACTAACACACAGTTCAACCTCGCGTATGTATACCTGCAGATGCGACAGCCACGCAAGGCGATACCCGTCCTGAAAAAGCTCAGCGAACAGGAACCCCGAAACCCGGCTACATGGGCGGGACTGGGTATGGCATACGATTTAGCAGGCGACCTGCCTCCAGCCCGCGACGCCTACCGCCGTGCACTGGCGATTCAACCCCAGAATGAAGACCTGACCCTGCGGCTGGCGATGGTGCTGGGGCGGATGAATCAGCACCGAGAATCTCTGCAGCTGCTGGAAAAGCTGGCAAAAGCACATCCCAACGACGCCGGGGTGTGGTTCGCCATCGGGCAGACGCATTTCAACCTGCAACAGTATCGCGAGGCGGAGATTGCCTTTCGCAAGGTGCTGCAGTATCAACCGAAGAACGTCGCAGCGCAGGCGAATCTCGCGCTGTGCCTGCTGAACCAGAACCAGCTGGACAACGCGAAGCGGGAATACGAGAAGCTGCGCCAGATGCAGCCGCAGGACAAGAACGCCCTGATGGGTCTGGGTTACATCGCCGAGACGCAGGGCCGCTGGGACGACGCACTCAAAGAGTACGAACAGTGGCAAAAGCAAGAGCCGAACAACCCCGAGCCCCTGTTGCGCAGCGCGCGGGTGTGGATACAACGGGACAAGATGCCGCAGGCGCTCAGCGTTCTGGAGCAGGCGGAGCGCAAGTTCCCCAACAACGTGGGAGTGCTGATGCAGGTGGCGGACGTGCTGGCGCAGGCGAACCAGCCGGAAGAGGCGCTCAAGCGATACGAACGCATCCTGCGGATAGACCCCAAACATCTGGGCGCGCTGAATGGGGCCGCGCTGGCGTGCAACCGGCTGAAGCGTAAGGGGCAGGCGCTGACTTACTACCGACGGATACTGAACATCGAACCCAACAACTCGCAGGTCATCTTCTCCATTGCAGACCTTTATGAAGCGGATGGCGACTTCGCCGGGCTCGCTCAAGAGCTGCGGCGCGTGGTGCAGAACAATCCCAAGAACGTGGTTGCATGGTGGAGACTGTCCATCGCGCTGGAGCGGCAGAACAAACTGGACGATGCCCTGCAGGCTCTGCGGGAGGTCGAGAAACTCAACCCCAACGATATGTTCTACCTCGTAAACATCCCGCGCCTGCTGGAGAATCAGGGCAAAACCGAAGAGGCCGTGAAGGAATACCGCAAGCTCATCGCCCGCCAGCCCAAAGAGCCGCGCCTTTACGGGATGCTCGCCTCCCTGTACAAGAAACACCAGCGCACGGAGGAGGCGATAGCCGTTTACCAGCAAGGGATGAAGGAGCTGCCTAAAGATACCTACCTGCGCACCCTGCTGGCGCGCACCTACGAGGAACAGCAGAAGTGGCAGGAGGCGAGACAGGTCTACGCAGAGATTCTGTCCATCACCCCCACCGAACCCAGCGCATATAGCGGGCTGCTGCGCGCACTGACCCAGCTGAAACAAGAGGAGCAGTTCCCCGCACTGGTCACGCCCTATATGGAGCGGGATGCATCCAACGAGGCGGCTATCCGTGCGCTGGTCTCTTTCTATCGCGACAGGGGTAAAGCGGCGGAGGGAGTGGCGATGCTGGCGTCCCTGGCGCAGAAGCACGCGAAGCAGAAAGGGGTATGGCTCGCGCTGGCGCAGCTGCAGCAGGAAGCCGGGCAGGAAGAGGACGCGCTGAGAAGCTACGAGCAGGTCTTGCAAATCGATGGTACGGATGTGCAGGCATTGCGAAGCATCGCGCAGATTCACGAGAAGCGCAACGAACCGCTGAAGGCGGCAGGCATCTACGAGCGCATTCTGGCAGGTTTTCCGCAGGACATCCCCACACGCCTTCGCCTGGCAGGCATGTACGAGCAGGCGGGGCAGAAGCAGAAAGCCATCGAGCAGTACCGCGAGGTGCTGAAGCGGGACGCGAACAACACTATCGCCAAGGAGAGCCTGCAGCGGCTGGGAGAGTCTTCGTCCGGAGGATGATTTTACCCTCACCCCCTGCCCCTCTCCTGCATGGAGAGGCGCGTCGCACTCCCTCTTCCCTCGCAGGGAAGGGAGGAGGGGGTTAGGTAGACCTCGTTTTCCCCCCACTGCTTGCAAAAGGTCCCAGCCCCCTTGCTCTTTTCTGGTGTTTGTCATATACTTTGTATAGCAGCGGTATACCTGTAGAATCCGTAGACCTGGAAAGGAGGACGTACCACGATGTCACGCACTTTACGGTTCGTCATCGGCTTGCTGTGCTGGGCATTTGTGGCATTTGCCGTCGTCCCCGCCTTTGCGCAGGTGAACTACCCCAACTTCAGCTCCTCCGCGGGACTGAATCTGGTGGGCACCGCTCAGGTCACAGCAAACCGGCTTCGCCTCACTGAGAACCGGATGAACCAACAGGGAGCTGCCTGGTACACCACCAAGCAGAACCTGACCCACGGTTTTTCCACCACTTTCCAGTTCCAGATGCACGGACCTTCCCCGGAGGACGGTCTGGGCATCGGGATGGCGTTCCACGTGCAGAACGTCTCGCCAACACTGAACGTGGGCGAGCGAGGAGCCGCGGGCACCCTCACCGTGAGCCTCTCCACGCTATACACCCTGCCTCAGGGCAATTTCCCCAACATGGTGTCCGTCTGGTTGAACGGCACGGCGGTTGTCGAGACTCAACCTTTTGCCAGAACAATCAACATCAACGACGAGGCGGTGCATACCCTGCGCGTGGACTACGCGGGAGGCTGGCTGACGGTGACTCTGGATGACAAGACGCTTATTGCGGTCGCGTTAGACCTCGCGGCAGCCGGCATTTTGGACAGCAGTGGCGCGGCGTGGGTTGGTTTTAGTGGACGCACCCTCTTCCCATACCAGAACAACGATGTGCTTAGCTGGAGGCTCACCCCGTTCACCGCACCCGCCCGCACACTGATTGTTCTCGGTGACAACCCGTACGACGGAGTGGAAGTGACCGCACCCGCCGACCTGGTGAACACGGGCAACGGCGTGACTCCGTTCGCGCGAGTGTACCCCGCGAACTCGTCGGTGACGGTCACGGCGGCGCGCTTCGCGCCCGACGGCAACGAGTTTGACCGCTGGGAGATCGACGACACCGACTACTCCGGCGACCGCGAGCTGTCGCTGACGCTGGGTGAAAACCACATCGTGACCGCCGAGTACGCTTCGTCCAAGAAGGTGGTCTGGGACACTGGCGCGCCAAAGACCGTTCTTAACAACAATCAAGAGGTGTACCTCGGTTATATCTCCGGCAACTACTCAGCGGCGTTGCCGCAGCGGTGGTCTGCCATTCCGTTCAGCATCCCGGCGGGCGGGGCGCGAATCAGCCAGGTGGATGCCAGCTGGTTTATCGTGGAAGGCTACCAGGGCGCGAACGTGCGCTACATCATCTGGCGGCGCACCGGTTTGAACCGCCCGGTGGACGGCGACCAGGTGGCTCAGGGCGTGCTGGGACCCTACACCGCAGGCATGGATGACCCACGCATCCCCGGCGGTGAGAACTGGTTACACCGCTATTCCAATCTGGACATCTTCCTGCCAGAGGGCGACTACTACCTGACCATCTACTCGGAGGGCGTTGGTGCTGGCAACACCACCGGCTTCAGTGCGCTGGCGTGGCTGACCGGTGCGGACCTGCAGCCCTCGGAGGTGGAACAGGACTTCATGTGGCGGTCGGCTCGATTCCCTGATCCGGGCTTCGAGGTGTTCGCCCCCACCGCTATTCAACCCAAAGCAGGGCAGGACCCGAAGGACCGCTGGAACTGCGCGTTCACGTTGTATGGCAAGCTCGCGGTTGTTCGCGGCACTCTCACACTGGGCGACTATGGCGGCGATCCGTCGCTGGTGCCTGTCTCGGTGCGCCTGCGCAAGGAGGGTGGCATTGAAGAGACCCGCACCATCTTCACCGACCGCAACGGAAATTACTACCTGTATGTGGAACCGGGCACCTATGAGGTCTCCTTCAAAGCCAGCCACTGGCTGCGGGTGAACCTGACGGGCGTCACCTTGGGTGTCGCTGAGGAGCTGACAGGACAGGACGTCACCCTCACCAACGGCGATATCGATGGAGATAATGAGGTAACGCTCTTCGACTTTGGGGAGCTGGTGGCAGCCTTCGGTTCGATGCCCGGCGACAGCAACTGGAACGCGAACGCCGATCTGGACGGGGATGAGGAGGTCACCCTGTTCGACTTCGGCATCCTGGTGCAGAACTTCGGCGCGATTGGGGATGAGTAGCCCTCACCACCGGCCCCTCTCCCGAAACTTCGGGAGAGGGGAGTTTCATTTCACACGATACGACTACCTCGGGTGCGACGGCGCGGTGCGGGCTGCGGGCGCGTATCGGGCTCGTAGGGCACAGGCACATAGTCCACACCGGATTTGCGTTGCACAGGCTGTGGATATAGCGCCATCAGGCGATGAACCTCTTCGGGGAAATCGGTGCTGACCGGCAGTCCCAGCGCCTTCGCTTCCTCCGCACAAATGGGATAGTCATGCGTCCAGGTGCCCTCGCTGAGCAGTGCAGCCAGTTCCCTCGCTTTGTCCTGAGGCATTTTGGCGGAGAGTATCTCCTCCAGAAGGCGACGCACCTGCCAGATGGCTTTGCGCGCCACGTCTGCCAGGATCAGCGTGCGGTCTTCCACACGCTCCGGACGTTTCATCTCGACCGCGCGCAGGATGGATGCAGCAGGATAGTCTCCGAGCTGCGGGTCTACGGGTCCCAGCACGGCATGCGGGTCCATGACAATTTCATCAGCGGCGAGAGCAATCAACGTGCCACCTGACATCGCATAATGGGGTACGAACACCGTTACCTTTGCCGGGTGGTTGCACAGGGCGCGCGCAATCTGCTCGCTTGCCAGCACCAGTCCGCCAGGGGTGTGCAGGATGAGGTCAATAGGGCGGTCCGGTCGCGTCATGCGTACCACGCGCAGCAAGTCCTCGGCGTCTTCGATATTGATGTAGCGGAACACCGGGATGCCAAACAGCGCCAGCGCTTCCTGCCGATGGATCAGCGCAATCACGCGGGAGCCGCGCGTCTTTTCGAAAGCCGCAATCGCCTGCAGACGCGCCGCCTCCAGCATCCGCTGCTTGATGATAGGCGCAAGGAAAGAGTAAATGAGGAAAAGCCAGAATATCTGGTTCACCACTGCCGCGAAAAAGCCTTCCATAACCTGCACCTCCCGTGCGCATGCTATTCGGTTCGCGTGGAGGGAATCCTGCTTATTGACAGGTATACAGCAATCCGCGTATACTTTTGGAAACGGCAGAGGAGGACACGTTTTGTGGAGCACCCGGTGTTCGACGCAATGGCGCTGGCGGCAGAGGGAATAGAGAAGAATCGCAAGGGAGAGGCGATTCTGGAGTTCCTTCTGCCCAACGGTTCTCCTGCCGCAGGCGTTCCCGTTCGGGTATCTCTGCGAAGCCACGATTTTCTGTTCGGAGTGCCTTTGCGACCGCGCCACTATCGTCATGAGCGCACCCTGCAGTATGTGAAGGGTGTGTTCAACTTTGTGGAGCTGCTCGAGTTCAACTGGGGGCAATATGAACCGGATGAGGGCAAGCCGCTGGTAGAGGAGCGACGCCGATTCATCCACGAGTGGTGCATTCCCAACGGCATCCGCCGCTTCTACGGGCACATGCTGGTGTGGACACGGCAGTACGGCGAATACCCGAAGACGGGACTGCCCTTGTGGCTTTTCCGATACACGCCATCGCGCCAGTACGAGCTGTTGAAAGCACGGGTACAGCGCGAGGTACGGGACTACCGCGATGTGGGCATGATATGGGATGTGGTGAACGAGCCGGTGCATTGCCGCGCATGGGGCAACTGGAACAAACCCAACCGCTATGATGACGAGCCGCTCGATGTGGTATACCGCTATGTTGCCGACGCACTGCGCTGGGCGCACGAAGCTAACCCGAACGCCCCCCTGCTGGTGAACGAGTACGACCTTTTTGTCGACAAGAAGATGCAGGACCGGTTCGTGCGCCTGCTGGAGACGTTGCAGGAGAAGAAGATACCGCTGCACGCGGTGGGCATTCAGGCGCATGATATGCAGGCAACCTACTGGCCGTCGCCCGAAGAGGTGTGGCAGGCGTGCGAGACCTTTGGCACTGAACTTCGGCTGCCGGTGTACTTTACGGAACTGTGCTATGACTCCAGCCCGAATCAGCAGATACAGGGAAAACATCGCAGGGGTATGTGGAACCCACAGCATCAGGCGGAAGCCGTCGAGGAGTTTTACCGCGTGGCTTTCGGACATCCCAGGGTGGCAGGGATTGTCTACTTCGGGCTGGTTGGCAGCGAAGCATGGAAAGAGAACGCCGGCTTGCTGGACGAGCAGGGAAATCCAAAACCCGCCTGGGAGCGAGTGAGGTACCTCATTACTGAAGAATGGAAGACACAGGTATCCGGCAAGACAGCAAAGGATGGTACTCTCCGCCTGCGGGGCTTTTTTGGACAATACCAGGTAGAAGCCACCTATCGGGGACGGCAATATACTTACGACCTGCACCTGCAAAAGGGCGGGCAGAACCGCTGGCAACTTACTCTTTCGCATGAGCGTCAGTGAGGCGAGGTGGTTGCTATGAGCAAACCGCTGGTATACCCGCGTCACTATATCTGCTACCGCGTTAGGAAACCGCTGGCAATCGACGGGAGGCTGGACGACCCGGCATGGGCGGATACGGCATGGACGGAGGAGTTTGTGGATATCGAGGGTGACGTCCGTCCGCGACCCCGTTTCCGCACGCGGGCGAAGATGCTGTGGGACGACGAGTATTTCTATGTGGGCGCGGACATGGAAGAGCCGCATGTATGGGCAACACTCACCAAACGCGACTCCATCATCTACCACGACAACGACTTCGAAGTGTTCATCGACCCCGATGGAGACAACCACAACTACTACGAGCTGGAACTGAACGCCCTGAATACCGTGTTTGACCTGCGCCTCGAGACGCCATACAAGGACGGGGGCACTGCCCTGATCGACTGGGACATTGCCGGACTGAAAACGGCGGTGCATGTGGACGGTACGTTGAACAACCCGTATGATGTGGACCGGGGCTGGAGTGTGGAAATTGCCATTCCGTGGAAGGCACTGGCGGAGTACGCGGGGTGTCCCTGCCCACCACGTGAGGGCGACCAGTGGCGCGTCAACTTCTCGCGGGTGGAATGGAAGGTGGTTATCGAGAACGGGCGATATCGAAAAGTGCCCAACACGCCGGAGGACAACTGGGTGTGGTCACCGCAAGGGGTGATCGATATGCATCGTCCTGAGACGTGGGGCTATGTGCAATTCAGCACGGCGAAACCTGGCAGGGCACGCTTCCGTCCCGATGAGACCTTCCCTGCCCGAATGGAGCTGACCCGCCTGTATTATGCCCAGAAAGAGTTCTACGAGAAGCATCGACGCTGGGCGAATGACCTGCGGGAGCTGGGATGGACGCCCCGAAACCTGCCCGGCTGCGAACCGATTGCACTGACACTCACATCGGAAGGCTATCTCGCCACAATGCGCTGCCGAACAGGGGATGGAAAGCAGTATACGCTGCATATCCAGCACGATTCCAGAACATGGGTGGAGTAGCCGATGCAGCTGGTGTCGGCGATTTGGTAATATTTAGGTGACTACAGCAACAAGGTGTGCCGATGATGGAACGGGTGTTTAACTTTTCACCGGGTCCGGCGACACTGCCGCTACCGGTATTGCAGGAGGTGCAGCAGAATCTGCTGGCGTTGCCCGGAGTGGGTGCGTCGGTGCTGGAAATCAGTCACCGCAGCAAAACCTTCGAGGAGATGATTACGCAGGCAGAAGCGAACATCCGCGCGCTGCTGAACCTGCCGGAAGAGTATCACGTGCTCTTTTTGCAGGGAGGAGCCAGCCTGCAGTTTTCGCAGGTTCCCATGAGCTTTCTGCGCGGCCCCGGTCGTTCCGCAGACTACATCGTGACCGGTTCGTGGGCGAAACGTGCGCTGGCAGAGGCGCAGCGCGAAGGAGCGGTGCGAATCGTCTGGGATGGCAAAGCAGACAATTACAGCCGCGTGCCCAAACGCGGCGAATACGAGATAGACCCCAGCGCCGCCTACGTGCATTTCACCTCCAACGAAACGATACAGGGCATCCAGTTCCCCACCGAGCCGGCGACGGGTGAGGTGCCGCTGGTGTGCGATGCCTCGTCGGACTTTCTCTCGCGCCCGATAGACGTCAGGCGCTACGGACTGATCTACGCGGGCGCGCAGAAGAACGTGGGACCGGCAGGCGTCACTATCGTCATCATCCGGCAGGATATGCTGGAACAGGTTCCCGACGACTTGCCCACCATGCTCAATTACAAGGTGCACGCGGAACACCGTTCGCTGTATAACACGCCGCCGGTGTTTGCCGTGTACATGGTGATGCTGGTGACGCGCTGGCTGCTGGAGAACATCGGCGGGCTGGAGCAGATGCACGCCATCAACCGGCAGAAGGCACAGCTGCTTTACGAGGCGATAGACCGCAGCGAGGGCTTTTATCGCGGTCACGCGCAGCCCGACAGTCGCTCGCTGATGAACGTCACCTGGCGATTGCCCAGCCAAGAGCTGGAGGCGCAATTCGTCAAAGAGGCAAAGGAGGCGGGCTTGCACGAGTTGAAAGGGCATCGATCGGTGGGCGGCATCCGCGCCAGTATCTACAATGCGATGCCCCTCGAGGGCGTGCGCACACTGGTGGAGTTTATGGAACATTTTCGCCAAAAGCACGCTTGACCGCCGGTTGATGTGCTGCCAAAACGGCAGCATCCTGCGGGGCGTGAATCCGGCAGGAATGCGAGCTGGGCACCGGCGAGAGTAGGGAATACTCTCTGTCGGAGGTGAGTGCAAAATGAGAAGGGTTCTCCATCACGTATTTCCGATGCTCGCAATGATGGCTCTCATGCCTGCCGCGTTCTCTGCCGGAGTGGTCGTAGGTGGCGATGCTGGCGTATCTGAACCGGTGCCAGTGGGACAGGAGCTGCAGGTAAGTGCCGCCGTTGAACCTGGAGCGAATTGGGCACAGTTTCACGTGCTTGACTCGCACGGTAACGTCGTGTTCCGCAGTACGATGTTGCCCGTCGGTGAGGATGGAACAGCCAGCACCGTATGGACGCCACCTTTTGCCGACACCTTTACCGTGTGGGTATTCAGCTATGACTCCAGTGGCAACCTGCTCAGCCAGACACAGGTGTTACTGGTATCGGTTTACCAGCCCGATGCGCGCGGCTTCATCACCGGCGGCGGTTGGATCGAGGCGGATGGACACCGTCGTACTTTCGGCTTCGTCGCCCAGGTGCAACGCAACGGCAGTGTGCGAGGTAGCCTGGAATACCAGCGTCATGGACTGGGCATGAACGTAAAATCCTTCGCTATCGACTGGGTGTATGCTCCGAGTTTGAACGAGGGTTACTTCAGCGGCTGGGCGACTCTCAACGGCTCCGGTCTATACCGTTTTTACGCAATGGTGTGGGACTGGGGTGAGCCTGGCCGAGCGGATTTCTTTGCGCTGTGGGTATATGAGCAGGATGGCACGCTGGTGTTTGCCGATTGGAGCGAACTGGCCGGTGGAAATATCGTGATACATGCCAGCCGATAACTCATAGCGATTCCTGATGCGCGCCGGAACAGACCACCAAGTGGCTGTTCCGGCATCACTTTATGCAGAAGCACGCCTGAACAACCTCCTGCTCTTGGACAGGATGACCTGCTGTCACGGCAAGGGGCTTTCTGCAGAGGAGATTTTCCTGTCTGCTGTCGAAGATGAGGTTCATCATGCCGGGCAAATCCGTCAGGTGCATTATCTGGCGGAGGGAGTTCGAAGACAGCAGGCAGGAGGTCAACCATGCACTATTTCGCACAGGTCAACTGCCCCCTAGAATGGGGACTCGTGTCTTCGCGTCCCTATTCCGACCCATTCAACGAGGTGCAACTGGACGTTGTTTTCACCGCACCGGATGGCAGCGAACAGAGAGTGCCCGCTTTTTGGGCGGGCGAGCAGGAATGGCGGGTGCGCTTTGCGCCCTCGCAGGCGGGAGAGTACCGCTGGCGCACGATTTGCACCGACACCGCCAATGCCACTCTGCATGGTATAGAAGGCACACTGACCGCTGTCCCTTACGAAGGAAGCAACCCTCTGTTCCGGCGCGGTGGGTTGCAGGTGTCTGCCGACGGTCGTTACTTGCAACACCGCGACGGCACGCCCTTCCTGTGGCTGGGTGATACGTGGTGGATGGGGCTGTGCAAGCGGCTGCGGTTTCCGGGTGACTTCGCCACGCTGACCGCTGACCGCGCGCAGAAGGGGTTCAGCGTCATACAGATTGTGGCGGGGCTGTATCCCGACATGGCAGCGTTCGATGAGCGCAGCGCGAACGAAGCGGGTTTCCCGTGGGAAGAGGGCTGGCAGCGCATCAATCCCCAATACTTCGACATGGCGGATTTGCGCATCTGGTGGCTGGTGAGGAGCGGGCTGGTGCCGTGCATTGTGGGCTGCTGGGGATACTACATCCACTGGCTGGGCGTGGAGAAGATGAAGCAACACTGGCGCTATATTATTGCACGCTGGGGAGCGTATCCGGTGGTATGGTGTCTGGCGGGCGAGATACTGATGCCTTTCTATGACGACCATTCCCGCCCGCGCGAATGGCACGAGGACTACGCCCAAAAGACCCGAGGCATGTGGGAAGAGGTGGCGCGATACGTGCGGGAGGTAGACCCCTATGGGCATCCGGTAACCGCGCACCCGTCTGTCTCCGCCCGCGATAGCCTCTCCGATTCGGTATTGGACTTCGATATGCTGCAGACAGGGCACGGCGACCGCACCAGCCTGCCCAACACCATTCAGCAGGTGGTTCGGTCGTACCATCGCGAGCCGGTCATGCCTGTTGTGGAAGGCGAGGTGTGTTACGAGGGCATCGGCGAGGCGAGCCGGCAGGAGGTGCAGCGGCTGATGTTCTGGGCGTGCTGGCTGAACGGTGCGAAGGGCTTCACCTACGGCGCGAACGGCATCTGGCAGGTGAACACGCGTGAAAAGCCATATGGACCCTCGCCGCACGGCATGGCGTGGGGAGATACTCCGTGGGAAGAGGCATATCAGCTGCCGGGCTCCGCGCAGCTGGGTATGGCGAAGCGGCTGCTGGAGCGCTACGAGTGGTGGCGCATCGAGCCGCATCCCGAATGGGTTGAGCCGCACTGGAACGAACAGAACTACTTCCTGCCCTTTGCCGCGGGCATCCCGGGCGAGTTGCGATTCATCTACGTTCCTGCATATCAGTGGCGGGTCACGGTTAAATCGCTGGAGCCGGGCATGTCCTACCGCGCCTTCCTGTTCGACCCCGCAACGGGGCAGGAGATGTCGCTTGGCGAAGCGCGAGGCGACGAGCAGGGCGACTGGACGACACCCGTCTTGCCGAAGTTTCAGGACTGGCTGCTGATACTGAAAAGCGGAACGTAATGGAAGAGGTAATAGAAACCTGATCAGAAAACCATTGGGACATCGTGGGCTATGAGGATGAACTGTCCTCGTAGCCCATCACTTCAATGGCAGGACGCAATCTTCTTATTCTCCGACTTCATCGAGCACTCTATCGCGGAGTGAAGGTGCTATCCAGAAACCCGCTCGCACTACGAGGTCATCTAGTATGGGCTTTACTTCGGCAATGAGCAGCTTCTGCTTGGCTTGGACCAGTATCCCTAGTACACCAACAAACCGAAGCCCAAGCCGTTGTGCAACTCTGCGACCGATGCGCTCATCCATTGGTAAAGCTGCTGAAGGAGCTGTAAGTGTCCTACCCTCGCCAGGTTCATAATTGGCGAGGTGTTGCTAACAACAGTCACGACTTCCTCATCTCCCGAAGTGTCTGCAAGTCCTGTTCAAAGTCCGTAATGTCATCGTGCAGTGGCACTTGCCTGGCTGCAAGCAGTTGCTGGAACTGAAGGATGTTCATTTGTGCGAGGTCAGCTGCCTGTCCAAGCGTAAGCTTCTCCCGCTGGAAGAGCAGCACAGCCAGTTCCTGTCGCATCTCTCCTTCCGTCATGCGTGCTGCCTGCAAGACTTCGTCTGGTATGAGAAGGCTCATTCTCATCCCCCTCCCTATCGCACCGCTTGTTAGCTTACTATCTTCACCATCGGCATGTCAACCTGCCTGCACCACCGCCTTCAGTGCCTGCACCGCCTGTTTGGCGCTGTCGGAAGCTTTGGGGTCATCCAGCAAAGCGCGGGCGATGTCGCCGCCGCTGGACCAAGTCGTACACAGGTGCCCGATCATCTTATCGGTGGCGTTCTTGCGGGCATAGTCGCGCAAAGCCAGTGCCGCCTGCACGTTGCGCCAGCTGGAAGGCAACACGCGAAAGCCCTTCTGCTGGAAGAAAGGCACGGAAGGGTACTCGTCGCGCAGCTCGTAGTGCCAGTCGCAGATGATGATATCTTTGGGAATCATGTCCACGGCGGGCGCGGTGCCGTTCTGGCTGGCTTCCCACTTGCCGTACTTCATCACCGAGTCGTCCAGTAATCTATCTCCCCACATCAACATGGTCAGTTTGCGCTTCTTGACGAGGTGCTGGTGATAGTCCTTGACCGCTTTGGCGAACAGGTCGGCGGGGTTCTTGCCGCGACAGCGCGGACACTGGTCACTGGCGATAAGGAACACCTCGTCCATGCCCACGTGGAAGGCATCGGCTTCGAACGCCTCGATGAGTTCGTCCATTAGCGCGAAGACCACCTCGTTCACCTTCGGATGCAACGGACACCAGCTGCGGCAGTAGATGTCAGGGTTATCCAGTGGGATTTGGGGAGTTTCGTCGAACTCAGGATATTTTACCAGCAGGGGGAAGGTGGTCTTCGCCCATGACTGATGCCCGAGGCAGTTGAACTGCGGGATGAGGCGGATACGGTGCTTGCGGCATGTCGCCAGAATGTCGCGGATGTCGCCCTTGCTGAGCGCGCCGTTCATCCGCAGTTCAGGATGAGAGCGGTATTCGTAGCCGTAGTTGACCTCCAGAATCAGCACATTGATGCCCAGCGCGGCGAGCGTTTTGTCGATTGCGCTGTTGAGCAACGGTACGTCCTCCGGGCTGGGCGCCATGATGTGCACGGCTTGCCATTTCGCGTTTTTCGGGGCTGCCATCGGTACGCCTCCTCGCAGATTCTACGGATAGATTCGCGAATGGAAGAGGTATTCCTGTCTTTCGCGTGGCAGGAAGCGAGCCGTGCCCTGCCGAAACCAAAGCAAAAATAACGGAAAGGAGCATTCTATGCCGAAGATTACCATCATTGGCGCAGGGAGCGTCGTGTTCACCAAGAACCTGCTGGGCGACATCCTGAGCTTCCCCGAGCTGGCAGAGTCGCACATTGCGCTGATGGATATCGACCCCGACCGCCTGCACACCGCGAAGCGGGTGGCGGAAAAGGTGGCAAAGGCGGTCAACGCGCATCCTACCATCACCGCTACCCTGGACCGGCGCGAGGCGCTGGACGGCGCGGATTACGTCATCAATACCATTCAGGTTGGCGGCTACAAACCGTCCACCGTGATTGACTTCGAGATACCCAAGAAGTACGGCTTGCGTCAGACGATTGCCGACACGCTGGGCGTGGGAGGCATCATGCGCGCGCTGCGTACCATCCCCGTGCTGCTGAGCATTGCGCGGGACATGGAGGAGTTGTGTCCCCACGCGCTGTTCATCAACTACACCAACCCGATGGCGATGAACGTCTGGGCGTGGTACCGCGCGTCGAAGGTGAAAGTGGTGGGGCTGTGCCACAGCGTGCAGGGCACGGCGTGGTCGCTGGCGGTGGAAGACCTCAAAATCCCGTTGGAGGAGGTCAACTACGTTTGCGCTGGCATCAACCACCATGCCTTCTTCCTGCGTTTCGAGCGCAACGGCGAGGACCTGTATCCCGCGCTGCGGCAGATATATCTCGAGGGGCGTGTGCCGCACTACAATCGCGTGCGCTACGAGATGATGATGCGGCTGGGTTACTTTGTCACCGAGTCCAGCGAGCACTATGCGGAGTATGTGCCCTACTTCATCCGCCGTGACCGTCCCGACCTCATCGAGCGGTTCAATATCCCGCTGGACGAATACATCCGTCGGTGCGAAGAGGTCATCGCCCGCTGGGAGCGGATGCGCGTGGAGTTCGAAAGCGACGAGCCGATAGAGGTGCATCGCAGTATGGAGTACGGCTCGCTGATTATCCACAGCATGGAGACGGGCATCCCGCGCGTGGTGTACGGCAACGTGCGCAACGACGGACTGATTACCAACCTGCTGCCGGGTTGTTGCGTGGAGGTTCCCTGTCTGGTGGATAAAAACGGCGTGCAGCCGATTCGTATCGGCGACCTGCCGCCTCAGCTGGCGGCTATCATCTCCACCAACGTGAACGTGCAGTATCTGACGGTGGAAGCCGCATTGACTGGTAAGCGTGAGCATATCTACCACGCTGCCATGCTCGACCCCCATACCGCGGCGGAGTTGACGCTGGACGAAATCTGGTCGCTGGTGGACGACCTGCTGGAAGCACACGGCGAGATGATACCGATTGGCAAGGCATGAGGAAAAAAAGCGGCAGGGTTCGCACCCTGCCGCAATCATCAGAGAGCTTGAGAGCGGCCCTATGCTCTATGCCCGAGGTTCCGTTAAGAGGTGGTCCACTGCCGTCTCGTCGCAGGATAGCGACAAGGCGACAGAGCAAACTTTTTGAAGCGCTCCTGACGCCTCCGACGCCGCACCGCCTGTACCAGCCTGCTCAGCGCATGGACATATTCATCCGCGCCTTCTGCCACAGCCTCATGCATTTCGCCCACAGGGTCACTGGCGAGGATACGCACGATTTGCGCCTTGTACAACAGCAGTTCCAGCGCATCCGCCATGGACTCGGGCACTGCACCGTCCGTGACCAGTGAGCAGGGCAGGTATCGCCAGCACAGGGTGTCGCGCCTTTCCCGCTCGAAGTCGCGCACCGCTTGGAGCCAGCGTCCATCGCCCAGATAACGGATGGTGCGCAGCACGCCTGGCATGTCGGGATAGCCGTCGGGATGTTCCGGCAGCGGCTGTGCCACCGACAGCACCCGCACGCGCAGGGCAAAGCGCGACAGCACGGCGATATAGCGGTCCAGGTCGTGCATCACCCGGCGAAATATCCTTGCCTGCACCGGGCACTGCACGTTATAGCCCACGATATAGCGCGGTGGAAACGCCGGCAGAAAGGCATCTGTTGGCACGGCAAAGATACGCGTGAGCACCTCTTCTATGTCATCTCCAGCCTGCCAGCGGTTCAGAAACTCTATCCGCAGGTCTTCCAGCTGCTTCAGACGCTGCGGGTTGGGCAGACGCAGGATCTCGCTATCCTCGAACGGCACTTCATCCAGACCATCCACTTCCACGTGCGAAAAAAACCGGAAGGTGGAAGGGTAACTCATGGTACATTGAACCTCCATGCTTTCTAAGTACGCGAAAGCACATGTTCCTCTCGCTCACCCTCCTGGGCGAGCATCTGTTCTACGGGAAAGCCTGCTGGTCGCGAACATCCTCGCGGAAACGCTCTGCGGATTCTCTTTCACTTTTTGGATGCACAGGCGGGGGGCAATGTTTCAGGTTTTTTGCCGTTCTGAGAGCATAGAGGTAAAGGTCATTATCTGCCCCTGCGCAAGCAATTTTTCCGGTTTTTGGCAGGATGAGGTTGACTTTTGTTGAAACATTTTATAAAATAGAGTGTCTGTAAAAGTAAATGAGATAACCTGCGAGGGTGTAGCATGTTCAGGCAAGGTGTATCCTGCACAGTCTTGACTGGCATGTTATGGTTGTGGTGCACATGTTTCGTGCTGGCGCAGCAGTCTCCTCCTGTGCC
Source organism: Bacillota bacterium (assembly GCA_023511455.1). Classification (NCBI taxonomy): domain Bacteria; kingdom Bacillati; phylum Bacillota; species Bacillota bacterium. Next base: position 10,599 of record JAIMBJ010000016.1, on the reverse strand, counting down.
CGAGTTTATTTCGCCCGGGCATGGGGATTTATATGCATGGGGGCAGTCGGCTCCCACCATCCGCATCGAGGTTCGAGCGGCTCCTTCCTCTTCTACAGTTCGCTACTTCGCAACCGCCGTTCTGCTCACTGAAGACGGACGGTTGGTGGAACGCGTTTCCTTGCGTGATGACGGGATAGAGTCTGATTCTGCTGCTAACGATGGCATCTTTACCAACAAGTATACGATTAAACAACCCGGGCGTTTCCGCCTGACAACTCGTTTGGAGCAGCAGGACATCGCGCGGGGGACACGTGTCGAGAAGTGGAGCGAAACAGTTACCTTCTCGGTAGAACAGGTTCCCTATGTGCAGATTGTTTCGCCGAAACCGAACTCAAGTGTAACCTCTCATAGCAAACTGTCAGGCATGTTGCTTGTTGGTTCGGAGAAAAGGACATATACTCCAACGCGAGATGACGTGCGCATTCGCTGCTGGTCAGAGCCTGCTGCGAGTATAGTTGTACCGGAGAAACCCTCCAGTGAATTTTCTGTTCGGATTGAGTTTCCTCGTCCGGGCAAGTACCAGCTTTTTGTTAGTGCGCAGACGTTACGCAATGGACGCTGGATTGAATCGGAACCATACAACATGTGGGTGGATGTGACTACGGTCTCATGGAGATGGCTGTATCTCTCTGCGTTACTCCTGCTGGTGGCTTTGCTTGTGCCCGGCAAAAAGGTAACGTTGTATCGTCACGAGCTGCGCATCGTCGCGCCGAATGGGGAGCAGAAAGTGGAAATCAAGCCTAATAAACTAGCCCCCGTCTCCTACGACATACCGAACGCGAAGATTCAACTGGTCGCACAACCCGGGCAGCGATTACTGCATGTTGCTGGAGAACACGGCGAACATATCCCCGACACGGTCAAGGAAGATGACACTTTGTCATTGCCTGGAGGTTATAAGATCTACTACACCTCCTGTATAAAAGACGGCTCTACTCGTGTGCCTCGCCACAAGATTTCGACCAGGCTCAAAAGGACCCTTATATTGGCATCTGCAGTCCTGTTGATTATTCAGATATGGACTTATTGGCGTTTTACTCAATTAACGTAAAAGGAGGTTACGCCATGAGCAATCATGTCTTGCAGCAAGCTGTACAGAAGTCTTTCTCGGCAGTGCAGTACTGCGAGGGAGGACAGTTTCGTCCCACACTCGTGGTGGGACTGGGAGGTAGCGGGGTAGAGACCGCACGGCGCGTCAAACGCATCTTGCACGAGCGATATCAGGTCGATAACCTGATACGGTTTCTGTTCATCGACACCGACGAAGCACAATACATTCAGGACGGCGAGCTGGCAAAAGCGGAACAGCACGAGCGCGCTCCGATCTCGGTGCGCTACCCGGAGCAGCTCCTTGACGAACTGAGACGCAATCCCAAGCTGCATCCATACTTCGAACAGTTTTGGGATGGAAGCAATGACGTGGTATTGTTGCGAGATGCGAGCGGAGCGGCAGGGATCCGCCCCGCAGGGCGTTTCGCGTTCCACGCCTCGTTTGATAACCTTTTTACGAACTACCTGGAACCAGCCATTCACCACATCATGCAGGTGCGCGAACGTGTGCAGGCTATGATGAAGGGTGCCTCGCAACACGTCGAGATTACTCAGTCCATTCCGCGCGTATATGTTATCTCTTCACTGTGTGGCGGTACGGGGTCCGGTATTTTTATGGACACCGCAGCAGTTATTCGTTACATCTTTGATCGCTATGGACTGGACGGAGAAATCGTCGGTATTTTCTATCTACCAACTGTGTTCCGTCATGAAGCTGGTATCAGCCCATCCATGTGGGAGGTGATTGAAGCCAACGGCTACGCCAGCCTGATGGAGCTGGAGTACCTTTGCAACCACAAGACCTTTGAAGAAGACAACCAGTGGGAGTTCACATATCGCACTATTGGTTCCTACACACTTCGGCAGCCCCTGTTTGATGAGGTGTTTCTGGTAGAGGGGGTCAACAGCGGCGGCAACACCATCTCCAACAAACGTTACGTCTTCGAGATGACTGCGCGCAGCATCATGCTGGACATAGGCTCTCCGTTAGGGGCGCATGCCCGCAGTGCCAAACGCAACTCACTGGCCGTGATTGAGACGATGCCGTGTGCGGAAACGGGTCAACCCCGTCTATTGAACTCGCTGGGCGTTACCAATTTCGCTGTGCCTATTGAGGAGCTGACCCGCTACTGTGCAGCACGCTCAGCGCTGGAGCTGATGGATCAGGAGGCTCAGAACGCTCAATCCCATGGGTCCGACATGCAGCAGCAAATCAAGACCTTTGTGCAGACAAACCATCTGGTGCAGACAGAGACGAACGAGCTGGTAACGGATTACCTCCTTCAGGATGATCACGGCATCCCCTTATCTTTCAAAACCAAAGAAGTGGCGGAAATCCTTCAGGAGGCTGAGGGAGCAGGACAGACGAAATTGTCGCAAAAAGCGGACTATGCAGAGCGGGAGTTGCGCAGGCTGTTCGATAGCATCGGCAATGATTGGATACCTTCGCTAAAGCAACGGTTAGAAGAACGCGCCCGGACGTTATTCGACAAAGCGCTTAAGGAAGCTGGTAACCGTGCGGAACAGGTTCTGACAGCTAGCGGTCACGACCGTGCTCGTCAGTTCTTTGTGGATCTGGGAAACTACCTGAACGAATTGCAACGCGACCTTCAGCAGACCGCCGAGCAGGAGCGTGCACAGGCGAAAACCTGCGAGCAAGAGTTCGAGCAAGCGTGCAGTCAACTCAAACAGGCAAAACCGAGAGTTTGGGAACTGTGGATGGGTAATGACCAGCTGCAACAGGAGGTGCAGCAAGCGTGTGACACTCTGCGGAAGTATGCACAGCACCGTCTGAAAGCGCTCGCAGCCGAGATTGCGCTCAGTGCTCTTCAGGAACTGAAGTTACACGGACAGCTCAGCGAATGGGCAGATTTGGTCAGCCACTGGCAGCAACATCAGCAGAATACCCGTCTGCGCCTGCAGAATTTGTGCAACACCAACGGAGCACGCTACTATGGCTACGACCTGGAGTGGTTCGTGATACTGTCTAAGGACTTCCCGAGATTCTACGAATCCATTAAGTCACAGATATCTTTTGATAAGATACGGGAAGAGCACTATCGCCTGCGCCAGAACTATAAGCACTACCCGGCCTTTGGCAATTTGTCCAGCACGGAGATTGACGTTGACACAGAAGCACAACTATGGCTGTCTGCAGCGGTTGAGGTGCTCAGCCCCGTCTTGCGAAAGCACGCTAACGTCCTGGAGTTAATCAAGTTTCAGTCCCAGGAGGAACGACAGCAAAACGGCGTTCCGCTAAAGGAATACGTTGACAGGAAGTTACAGATACTGTTTGACGCCTGTCAGCCCTACTGGAGCACCAGCCAGCCCCCCGGCGAACAGCGATACGAAAGTATTTTGGTCGCCAGCATACCCTACGCTAGCAACGGCAGCGCCGATGGAGATGAGCTTGACCAATATCGGCAGCAAGTTCGCGAGATTGCGGAAAAACGCGGCTACACGCGCGTGGAGTATCGCGAAGACGGGTATCCCTTTGCGCTTACCCTGATGACCCGCACCTATGGGGCCCGTGCATATTATCTCCGCAGCACTCGTTCCATGCGCACCTGTTACGAGCGACGCATCACAAAAGATGGCGTGCGAGCACGTCTTCATGTCGACAAACGATTCTTTGACCGCCTGCCTTTGCTGGAACCGGTAGAACAGGAGGAAGAACACAAGGTGCTGTGGAGCTGGGCACTGGCTTATGGCTACATCGCGCTGAGGGGGAACACGTTCTACTACAACGTCCAGAGGTGGCAGGACCACTTGATACCCAAGTATAAGAGCGAGTGGCAGATTGCGCTTCAGGAAAAACTGCCTTCTGAATGGCAAAAGCGGTTGGTCAAGCATATAGAGCAGGAGAGCGAAGTGCTGGGCAGTGACTGGAAAGTCGCCTATCGCAAGATCCTGCATGACAAAGGCAAGGTGGAAGAGCTGAAGCGGGCGCAGCAACAGCTGCATCAGTTGCTGGGACGGCAGTCAATCTTGCAGCAGATGGAAGAGTACGAGTCGCGACTCTTGGACCTGCAGAATGCTACCGAAAGCAAGCGTGTTCGGGACCACATCAGCGAGCAACGAAAAGCTATACAATCCTATATCGACTTCTTGCGCAAGTCTGACTGGTAAGGCTGGGAAGACGCGTTCATGGTGGTATATCCGACCATAGTGCTTGGAGCGGGTGACTTACCGTGCCAGACGGTGGAAAGGACGAATCGTTTGCTTCGTTCTTTCCGCCTGCCCGCCCGGCACGTAACTGCCTTAGGAGCCTACCAGAAAGGTAGCTTGCAAGCAGTACACGTCCCCAACGCCCCAGGTGAGAACTTCGTCAACCCCCTGACCGAATGGATGTACCGCATACGCCTGCAGAGCAACCTTGAAGCCGCTTTGGATGAAGGAGCCAGTGTGGGGCCCGATGGTGGCTATCTTTTTGTTCAGGCATTGCTGTTGTTCGATGACGAACACTTGTCCAGTATAGACGAAGTCGTCCATCTGCTGGACGAAGGTTCAGCATATTTGCGGGAGCCAGTGCCCGTCCGACTGCATGTCATGGTTATACATCAGCAGTTCAGCGACTCTTCACCCATCTACTCGACACTGAAAAGCGTGGAAAGCACCCGTTGGGTAACGGTGGCCTCGCGCTGGCTCATCGGACGAATGCGCTCCGATGGCTCGATGCTGTCTATGGACGACCTGTCTGTGAGCTTACCCTATCTCTTGCTTTCTGCGCTTCAACATGCGGACTACGGAAACGAGCACTGGTTATTTCGTGAGCCTTTGCCCTCATCTACTACTCCTCGCTCGGTAGGGTTTGGGCTGGTAGTACTCCCCCTGCCAGAGATTGAAGACACGCTGGCGCATTGGTTTCTGTCTGATGTCTTCAAGCTGGTCAGCACCGAAGTAAAAGAGGCGCCACCAATTCCGACCGACCTGTTGCCGCAGGAAGAGGGGTGGTGGCACAAGCTGATTTCGCCGCTGCAAAATATTGCCAAAGCGGGCGCCGGATTAACGCTCTCCTTAATCGATAGCACCCCACCTATCGGACGGGATCCTCATCATTGGCTCAACGAAGCGGATACATGGCACGAGCAGTGGCGGAATGAGAAACTGCCTCTCTGGGAGCAGTCACTGCGGACCGTTGCGGACGAGTTAGTCAACGGTTTCCGACAACACCTGCAGAGCACGCTGCAGAATAGCTTGTTGGCGGTAGTCGGTTCCCTTCCGATTATGAGGTCTATTTTGGCTCATCTGTTACAGGGTTTGGAAGCTTGGACTATCGCAAAGTTAGAGGTTAAAGAACCTTCCAGCGAAGCCCTTCAATCGGCGAGACAGCAGTTCGAAAATGCCCTGGCACGCCTGCCCAAGTGGCAGGAGCTATTGCAGTGGGCGATGCTTGTCTCGTTAGTTGGGTGGGCGCTACTCTCACTGTTTGCGTTGACGCTATCATCGTACGTGGTGAGTTATGTGCAAATTGTCTGGTCTATCGCTGCGGTTCTGCCCCCGCTTGCAGGAGCAGTCTGGGCATGTCAGCACTACCACCGAAGACGACAGGAACTGGAAGTAGCCTGGGAAAACTATCTGCAAAAGTTGCGTTCCTACCATACTGAAATATTGCGTTTTCATGCAATCATAGCCTTGAAAAGTGCCTTTGAGCGAGTGCTTGCTCTGGTCCAGGAAGAACAAGAGAACGTGGAGTCGCTGGCGCAGCATCTGCAGGGTAAAAGACTCTCATGGGAAGCGGCAGTGCGAGCGTTCGTACTGATTTCTCCCCCACATGTGCGCTTCATTGTTCGCTCGTTTCGCCAGCTCGTACCTGTCGTGCAGGAGCTCTGGGGAAAGCGCGATTTGAAAGCTGTTCTCAGGCAGGCACTGGAGCATCTGGGCATTGGTGGGGTCAGTGACCTGCTCGAAAGGGCGGAAGAAGTGCAGAATTATCTGCGCAGGCTGCTGCTTAACCAGTGGATGCAGCGCGAATACCGGGACCCACGCTTCTACTTGCGTCATCTCATGGGAAGTGAAGACGCCTACGAGGTGTGGTTGACCCAACAGATGCGTGACGCAATGGAATCCTCGACGGCACTACTGTGGCCGTGTGAGAAGCCCCCCGATGAGGGCTGGAAACTTTTGCTGGACGGAGTGTCCTACCGTAACGGTTTCCAAACACAGGTGCCCGTCGGCGACCACATCGTTTATGCGCCCGTTGTAACTGGACGCATTTGCAGCCGAGAAGTCCAGATGCCCTGAAACAAGGAACTCCCTGCCCCTTTGCCCAACTGTATCCCCGACACACTTTATCGCACAGGAGTGGAGAAAATGGGTTCATTGAAGGTTGGTGTGGCGTTGTGGTCGCTGTCGGCAGGGGAGACGGAAGAGGGGCTGATGAACGCCCTGCAGACGGCGGCGGAAATCGGCTTTCAGGGTGTGCAGCTGTGGAACGTGGCGAGCTACGGTCCCTGCGTGCTGGACCCCGATGTGTGCGTCGGTGCGCAACGCACCGAATGGCGCAAACGGGTGGAATCTTTCGGACTGCAAATCAGCGGTTTCTGCGCGCAGATGTCGGGACCCACGCGCTTCGGCGGCCTCGATGAAGCGGAAGGCATCGACGAGCGCATCGCGAAGACGCAACGGTGTATCGAACTGGCGGTCGATATGGGCGCACCCATCGTCACCACCCACCCGGGCGTCATTCCAGAGGACAAAAACGACCCCATTTACCCCATCATCCGCGACGCCATCGAGCAGATAGTGCGGCACGCCGAGAAGGTGGGCGGCATCTTCTGTATCGAGACTGGCATGGAGCCTGCGCCTGTGCTGCGCAAGTTCATTGAGGACATCGGCAGCCCCGCACTGAAGGTCAACTATGACCCCGCCAACCTGCTGTGGTACGGCGTGCTGGAGGGCGTGCGCGAGCTCGCGCCCTACATCGTCCACACCCACGCCAAAGACCACCATCCCGAAACGAAAAGACCCACCGTCGGGCAGGGGGCAGTGCCGTGGGATGAGTATATCGCCCTGCTGAAATCCATCGGCTACGACGGCTGGTATGCCGTGGAAGACGAAAGCGGGCAAAATGTGGTAGAGTCTTTACGCCAGGGGCTGCAGTTCCTGAGCAAATACTGAGGGAGAGGCATTGACTGCACCAACGCGGTGTCCCAAGTGCGCGGCAGAGGTCGGCGACCCGACACTGCCCTGCCCCAAGTGCGGCTTCATCATCGAGCATCCGCAGCGCAAACGGTATCAGCGACAGGTGATAGCGTCGGGCGTGAGCACGTTGCTGGGCTACGCTTTAGGCATGTTCGGCTTGCTGATGCGCTGGGAGATGCTGGGGATAGCCGGGCTGGCCATCGGCTTTGTGGGCGGGGTATGGTTCATGGTGTCGCTGTACTTTCTGCTGCGCACGGGGGTGTGAACGGTTGCCTGCACAGCCTGTGCCGACACACACTCCGAAACGGCGCACGGTTGACGCCCTGCTTGGTAACGGGATATAATCAGGCGGTAAGAGGAGGATGCTGGCATTCGGGTCGTTGTTGCCGGTGAGGATTGGCAGGAGAGCCTGCGATGCCCATGGCGTGAGATGCAGGCGGTGAACCCACAGGTTTCGCTTTTCCAGACGTGGGAGTGGGTGAGCCTGTGGTGGAAGCACCTTGGCAAGGGAACAGAAGCGCGGGTGCTGTGCGTGCAGGACGGCGGAGAAACGGTCGGCATTGCACCGCTGTACACCCGCCGGACGGCGATGGGTAAAGTACTGCGCTGGGCAGGCACAGGTATTTCCGACCGGCTGGGCATCATCGCCGCTTGCGGGTACGACCACGCCGTTGCCGGAGCGGTCGCAGAATGGCTGGAGAGCCAGCGCTGTGCCGACCTGCACCAGCTGGCGGAGGGTTCGGCGATGGTGCGCGTTGCCGAGGCGCGCGGCTGGCAGGTCGTGTGGCAGGAAAAGTGCCCTTACGTGCTGTTGCCTGAAACGTGGGAGGCGTATTGGGGGTCTTTAAGTAAAAAGACGCGCTTCAACATCGGCTACGCGCAGCGACAGATGACGCGCGAGCTGGGAGAGGTGCACCTTGACACAGCGTCGGAAACAGAGCTACCCGAGGCAATGGAAGCCCTGTTCGCCCTGCATACGCGCCGCTGGCGACAGCGGTGGCTACCGGGTGGCTTTTACCACCCGTGCGTGCGACAGTTCCATCGCGAGTGGGCGACCGTCGCGCAACGAAACGGCTGGCTGCGGCTGCACACCCTCCGCATAGACGGAGCGATTCGGGCGGTGCTGTATGTGTTTCACTTTGGGCGGCGCGCGTATTACTATCTGGGAGGGTTTGAACCGTCGCTTGCCCGTTACAGCATGGGCACGGTGCTGACCGCCTACGCCATCCGTCGGGCGATAGAGGAGGGTTGCGTCGTGTTTGACTTCCTGCGTGGCGACGAGCCGTACAAGTATCGCTGGAAGCCGCAGGTACAGTGGCATCGGCGAGCCTGCTGGGCGCAGGGCACGCTTGCATGGGCGTGGCGAAAACGGGTAGACTGGGAAACCCGCCTGTGGTGGCGGTTACAGGCGCGTCTGCACGGAAAGGGGGCGTCGTAAATGCGGTTTGTTACTTTGCTGCTGGCGGTAGCAGCGTGTGCAGGAGTGGTGTATAATCACCTGCAGTTGAACGACATCCGCCAGCGGGTGGAACAGATACAGGTGAAGCTTGCCAGCCAGCAGAACAGGGCGGAGTCGGCAGGCATCGCGGAGGCGAAACGTCATCTGCAGCGCGCTTTACAGCTAATGAGCGCAGGTAAGCTGGATGAGGCGAAGAAGGAGATGGAACTGGGTAGCAGAGCGATTGCTGAAGCCGCCCACCAAAACGGTGACACCCAGCATGCCCTGCAGCAAGTGCAGCAGATGCTGGACACTGCGCGCAAGGAGCTGGCACGCTTCTGGTCAGGTAAACAGGAGAAGACACCATGACACGCACCGCGTGGCTGATACGGATAGGGGTACTCCTTCTCCTCGTGCCGGGGATGCTCTCGCTGATGAGCTGTCGCGGCACGAACCTGCTGAGCAAACAGGACGAAATCCAGATCGGCAAAGAAGGCTCAGCAGCGATTGAGAAGGAGTACAAGCTGGACACCAACCCCGAGCGCGTGGCGCTGGTGCAGGAGATTGGGCAGCGTGTGCTGGAGGGGATGCGGCGGGTGGAAGGCAAACGTGCGCCGGATTTTCCGTTCACCTTTAAGGTGCTGGATACCAAAGAGATTAACGCCGTTTCTCTGCCCGGCGGTCCGGTGTACGTCTTTCGCGGTTTGATGGAGCAGGTCGGGGATGACAGGGATATGCTGGCATCGGTCATCGCGCATGAAGTCGCACATATCGTGGCACGCCATGCGGCAAAGCAGATATCCAGCAGCATCCTGGCAGACCTCGCCATCTCTCTGGGCACAAAGGGCAGCACTCAGAAGGTGGCAAGCATTGCGACCTCGCTGGTCATGCTGCAGTACAGTCGCGATGACGAATACGATGCCGACCGGCGTGGTATCCACTATACCCACGCCGCCGGATACGACCCCGAAGGGCTGGTGCGCTTCTTCGAGAAGCTGCAGAAACTGGAGAAAAGCCCCATGAAGGGACTGCTGGCGAACCTGCGCACCCACCCGCTGACCGAAAACCGTATCCTGAGGGCGAAGAAGCTGATTGCAGAACTGCCCGACCGACAACCTGCCAGCGCGGCGACGGGGCAATGAGAGTCACCGCAATTATCCCTGCTTATAACGAGGAGACCCGTCTGCCCCGGGTGCTGGAGGCAGTGCGTGCGGCTTCGCTGGTGGACGATATCCTGGTGGTCAGCGATGGTTCGGTAGACGGCACGTACGAAGTGGCGCGCCATTTCGATGGGGTGCGCGCGTTGCAACTTCCCCAGAACCTCGGCAAGGGCGGGGCGATGCACGTGGGTGCATGCCACACGGACGCGCCGCTGATTGTCTTTCTGGACGCCGACCTGATCGGACTCACCCCAGAACACGTCGATAGCCTGGTGGAACCTGTATACCGCGACGATGCCGACATGACGCTGGGGATTTTTCGCGGAGGTAGACGCGCAACCGACCTTGCCCAGAAGCTGTTTCCTTTCGTTAGCGGTCAGCGCGCCATCCGGCGGGAACTGTTTCTGGAGGTGCCAAACGTACAGTTTGCCCGTTTCGGGGTGGAAACGCAGATTACGCGCTGGGCGGTTCGCCAGAGGTGGCGAGTGCAGTATGTACCTCTGGTGGGTGTCACCCATCCGATGAAGGAGGAGAAGCTGGGACGCCTGCGCGGCACCGTGGCTCGCCTGCGCATGTACGCCGATATTGCCCGCATCTTGCTGGACGGACACGCCCCGAACCAGGCAAAGCGGCTCTTTCGCCTGAGGAATAAGTAGACGGATCAGAATTAAAGGAACAACGACGACGGTTTGTCATGCTGAAGTCTATGTTGTTTGTCAAGGGCTACCAGCCGCTACCCCCCCACAGCGGGCATATACTCAGACA
>JAIMBJ010000015.1 GCA_023511455.1 Bacillota bacterium | reverse complement strand
AAAGTCGGTCGGTGGGTCAAGCGCGTCCGGGATATCTCTCATGTGGTATTATATGAGCGCGCAGGCAGCAAAGCACTCAGGGCATTACGCCCTTCTGAGGAGGCGATTTGTGAGACATCTCGCGCTGCGCGTCGTGAGGCGATGAGGCGAGCAGACATCCCGACCTGCCAGCAGCCGATAGAGCAAGGAGGTAGTGGACAATATCGATGGTATCGCTATAAAGATAATAAAGGGCTTGATGCAGCAGTCGTGCATCATCCTGCTGGTGATCTCCATCCGTATCCCCACTGGGAGGCGGGACACATTAAGATAAGGGGCGGCAAGATTCAGCGAAACCCATACGGCGTCCCCAGACTTGAGAGCAGCAAAAAGAAAGTTCCTTATCGGCGGTGAAACGAATGCAGAGCAAGCAATTGCAAGATAAACTGCGACAGTATCATCAAAAACAAAGGCTCAAGTCTTTGCGAGAGCGTTTAGAACGCTGCTTGGGCCCGTTCATCTCTGAGGTGGAAATAGTATTGCAAGCGCACGTATATGCGCCAGATGGTTGGAAAGATTTGAATGTATTTTGTAATAACATGAACCAGATGGTTAGTTTAGTGGAATCTTTTTTGCAAAATGTAAATGCAAGTCGGTGGTTTGTTTCGGCCGATTCGGACTATGCATACTATCCAGATATTGTTTTGGGTCACGAGTCTCTAATGAAACACATTTGGAAACTTGTCGACGAGTTTGAGCTAGTATCACTCCGTAAGTCGGGGGCACGCACTTCATTTGTGACTCTGGACAAGGAAGACTTCTCTATCCGGGTAAAGGGGCAGCGATGGATCCGCCTGCTGTACAATCAGTACGCAGACATGGTTATGGAAGAGTATAACTGGGATCTGTTTGCAAACGGACCAAGTCGTGCAGGATTGGCTTTTTTACGCACGAAAATGTTCAGCAAGGCATACTGTTTTATAGGTTGCTTATTTGCTGGGGAAGAATCTGAGTTAGGAGAGAAACTGCTGCTCATAATCAGAAGGAAACTGGTCAGGATATTAGGTAGAGAACTAGAGGTCAACGACGGGACGATTTCAGACAGAATAACAAAGCAGTGGCTGTGTGTTAAGCATCATAGCTGCTGCACTCGGAACGATGCTATTTGGCGCGTCGAGGCAATCGGGCAGAGCTTCGTAGAAGCCTGTAAACGGGCATTGTCAGAAATTAGACCCGAAGTAATCACGATGATTGAAGGCTCGTCATAGAGACTCTCGACAGAAATCGTCCTTGCAATACGCCACACCAACAGATAGACACCCACCACCCGATAGACGCTGCCAGTGGCGACCCGAACCTGTATCGGTACGCTGGGAATGATCCTGTTAACACAGTAGACCCCGACGGCACCGATTGTGACTACCACTCGTGCAGCAGCTGGTGGAGGAACCTGCAGGAACAGGGGAAGGAGTATGCGAATAGAACCTTAGGGAGTAACCTGTACGCTCAGAGAGGGAGAGAGGTCAACCGGGAGCATATTGCTGCGCAGCCGTTTTCGTCGGATTGTGCGTAGGGCGATCGCCCCGGTGATGAGGCAAGTGTACCGCGTGGATACCTGTGAGGCAGCAGGCTTTGCGGGGAGGCATATTGTCCACGAATGCGCTGGCTGGACGTACTGATTATCTTCACTCTCACCTTCGCGGCATACATGGCACGCTTGCGTGCGCCCTATGTGGCGGATGACCATTTTGTTTTTTACCGCTTGCAACAGGGCGGAATGTTCGGCTTTGCGAGCCAGCCGCCCACCAACTTCTTTCGCCCGTTGATCTCGCTCCACTATTACCTGGACTACTGGCTTGGGATGTCGCCTTTGTTTTCGCACGCAGTCAACCTGGGATGGCATATTGGGGTAGCGTTGCTGCTCTATGTGTTTGGCTATCACCTCTTGCTGCGATGGAATTGGGATCCGGGGAGCGCGCGTAGAGGGTCGTTTGCAGGAGCGCTTCTATTTGCCGTGTTGCCAGCGAATGTGGAAGCGGTAGCGTGGTTTGCAGCACGCGCGGATATGGTCGCCACATCGGCTGCGATAGGCGCGTTGCTGCTGCTGATGCGCTTCCAGCAGCGGGGTGAGGTGACGAGCTACTTGGGCGCGCTGGGATGTTCTGCCGCAGGGCTATTTTGCAAAGAATCATTGCTGACCTTTCCGTTCATTGTGTGGCTCTGGCTGCGTACGCTCGGCGTGGCGCGTGCGGGGCGATGAACAGCGCCATTTTGGGGAGTATTACTGGTGTACTATGTATGGCGTACGCTTGTGGTGGGAGGAACGGGTGCGTATCCCGAGGCGTGGGAGACCTTAAGACGCCCCTGGTGGCTGGGGCTCAATCTCGTTGCGTACTTATTTCAGATGGGGATGCCTGCAATGCTGTACGGGTTGGGGCGCGACCTGTGGGATACGCTGCTTTGGGGTGTGTGGGCAACTGGTATAACGGCATTGGTGCTGGCGGCGCGCACGGCACTCTTTTCCCGACGCCCCGCCATCGATTGGCGTCTGCTGCTGGGGTCTGTATTGCTGTCGATGCTGCCTGTTTTGATTTTCAAGCCATCTCCTTTCTATTTTCTGAATAGCCGCTATACCTATCTGGCGTCGGCGTTTATAGCAGTGGGGGTGGGTGCGTGGCTTACACTGCTAAAGCCAGGCATACAGATAGGGAATGAGCAGCACTGGTTCTGCTAATAGCGTACTTTGGCGGCACGGTTCGACAGGCAGTGGCATGGCGCACCGCAGGCGAACTGGCGCGCAGTAGCGTGTTGTCGCTGCAGAATGCGCCTGCCGACCAGCCACTGCTTTGGCTGAGTGTGCCCGACCACTTTCATGGCGCATACGTTTGGCGGGAAGGATTCCACGAAGGCATCGCATTGATTTTGCCCGAACGCGCCCAGCAACCGATTTTCGTTGCCAGTCACTTCACGATGCGCCTGCGAACGGATGTTGCGGTACGCTATGTCCACGGCGTCGCAACCCTTTCCAGCCCCAACGATATCTTCTTGCCCCCTCAAGGCGTGCGCACACCCTCAGGAGACAAACCCGTCGTTTTGCCCCACCAGCTGCTCATCCACCGGTCGCTCATCCAAACGCATAGGCTGGTGGGGTTTGAGCGAAGGCAGTTTGTGCCGACACCGCTACCTGCTCCAGATTTGGCGCGAGCTCATACTCCACGAAGCTGTAATTCGCCATATCGTAAGGGGTATCGTTGCGCAGGTACACACGGGTGGACTTGCGGAAAGTAACAGTTATACGATTCAGGTACCTTCTCCACGAGCAGGCTGCTGAGATGCTTAGCCTGCCCCCACAGCCGTCTGCGAAAAATCACCTAACGGCGGGCGAGGATGCGTTATCAAAGTAAATCAACAACCCGCCGTTGCCCAGTGCAGTACGCCGCTCAGCATGTATCCTAGCGAGGTGCCAGCCTATCATTGTCTACCTCCTCGGGAGCATATCTACCAGCACCGCCTTCGCGCCATCAATCACTACCTGCCCGTTCTCGCGGCGGAGCGTTCCCATCACGGTCACGACGTCGCCAGCCAGAAACGGCAACGGCAGCTCGCCCGGTATCCGCACGGTCACTTCACCCAGTTGGAAGTCGCCGGTGGTTCCCGGCATACCGGAGGTCACCGCCCACTCCGTGAGCAATACCTGTGTGCCTTCCGGCAGGCGCGAAAGTTCCGCCGGACTCTTCGCCCGCGTCGCGACGGTATCACCCAGCAGCAGGTTGCAAGTGGTCACCTTGCCTGCCTCTACCTTCACTTTCAGTGTCAACGCCTTCGCCCCACGCGGCTGTACTGTCAGCCTGTACTCTCCAGGCGGCAGGTGCACAAAGCCGAAGAACCCCGTGCCGTCCACGTACTGCTCGCGCTCCTGCCCCATACCCTTCAAGACGACCAGCGTGTGATCGGCGGGGTCCAGGGTGTCCGCATGAAGGATAGTACCCTTGATGTGCCCGTTGACGGGTTTCTCCTTCCACATCGCGGGGGGCACCGGTACCCAGCCTCCGAAAGCTTTGCCCAGTGCCTCATAGAAGGCAGGATTGTGTTTTTGCTCTTTGCCTTCGGCGTCGGTGTTGGTAGTGGCGTAGGAATAGAAGCAAACGCCACGCGGTTTGTTGCCACGCGGCGTCGGTTCCCACACGCGCTGCAGCTGCTTCAGGGTGTCCTCGATTGGGTTTAAGAAGTTTCCCAGCCCAACCGCCGCGTAATGGCGATACTGATGGTCTTTCACAAAGCGCATCCAGTTGTCCAGCCAGCGGGCGTGTTTCTGCTCGTTGTAGTAACACATGGGGATGTTCCAGTCCAGAATGCCCTCCTCCATCCAGCCGCGCCAATCCTGATACACGCGCGAATATGCTGCTGCTCGGGTCCATGCATCGTCGGTCTCCGGACCGTTGCCCCATGTGATGGTCGCCGCCGATACCAGCACCTTCGGGTTCACCGTCCAGGCGTACAGGTAGGTCTTGCGCACCAGCGCGGTGACCTGATCGCGCCGCCACTGCTTGAACCGCTCGCTCTTAAAGAAGGGAAAGCCTTCCGGTCTGCCGCGGCGCTCGTTATAGCGTTGCACGCTGACGGGATTGTATCCCCACCGCTCGCCGCCGTAGCGCACGAAATCGAAATGGATGCCGTCCACGTCATAATGGCGGATGACATCCAGATAAGTGCGGAAAGTCCAGTCCGCCGCGCCCGGGTGCCCAGGGTCTATCTTGGTGGCTTCGCCGTCGTAGTCTTCGCCCATGTCGCTGAGCGAGAGGTAATTGGGGAAACGGCTCTGTAGAGAGCGCGGGTGCCGGTTCCTACCTACCGCACAGGTATTGAGCCAGGTATGCACCTGTATATATGGTTTTACCCCGTGCGCTTTCTGAATAAGATACGCCAGAGGGTCAAATCCCTCCGCGATGTCCGATGCGCGTGGTTCGTAGTGTGAGTTGTAGTAGGCGTCTGCGCTCTTGCGCACCTGTACCACCACTGCGTTCAGTCCCGCCTGACGCACCCGCGCCAGCAAAGTATCCACCTGCTCCGGCGTCTTGATGCCCTCGTTGAAGCCGTCCACCCAGATAGCCCGCATCTGAGGCTCCCCGCTCGGTGTAGCAAAAGCGGGGAGAAGACACAGGGTCAGGACGAATAGCCACCGCGTCATATCGCCTCTGCCTCCTCCTTCGCAATCTGAACCCACCGAATCACCCGCTGAGGGTCATGGCGAATGGTGTGACAGTCCTTCATGATAATCTCCACGCGGCAGTCGTTCTTCGTCAAGGCCCGCAACCCCCGCCGCAGCGTTTGCCGCACCAAGTCCTCGTCGAAGGTATCCGCCGCCAGCACACCCGGATGAGGCTTCCAGGAGAAGATGTAGCGATTGCCCAGACGCTCTGCCATTGCCTCCACGTTCGCCCACGGCGACATCGACACCCGCCGCAAGCGTGGGAACCTCTCCACCACGTGCCAGCGGCTGTCCAGCGGCTCGCAGCAGCCGTAACAGTTCAGTCCGAACCGCTCCAGCAGCGACAGCTGGTAGGGAAAAATGAACTCTTCAAACATACTGGCGGAGATGCCGACGGTCTCCTGGCTCTCCGCAAAGCCCCACATATCGATAGGGCGCACGTGGCCGTTGAAATCGGGCTGCGGCAGTTCATGCGTCCACCCGAACCCGCCCGAGCCGACGTAGGTGCCATCGTTGTTGAGAAACAGCAACCCGTTCTTCTCCAGAAAATCCAGCCGGGCGGCTTGCCCATCGCGCAGGAACGCCATCAACCGGTGCACCTCGTCAGGGCAATCCACCATGTCGTACATGATTTGCTCCAGCCCGCGCAGGTACACCAGCGTCTGCGTCATGCCGAGCGACCACCACCAAACGGTCTTCAACCGCACCTTCAGGATGTCGCCGAAGGTCTCCTGTGCCAGCTGCAGAAGTTCCTGCGTGGCTTCATAGTCCACCGTAATTTGCGGGAAGCGCAGTTTGTCCATGTCATCGTAGGTTTTCAGCGGAGCCTCCCAGCGCCATGCGCCGCCGGCTTCCCCACCGATGCGGGTTTCGCGCAAACCCCAGTCGGTCTCGGTGTACACGTGCCCGACGTTGAAATGAGGCTCGATCACCTTATCGTCGCGCATGTGTGCGCCCCAGAAAATCTCGCGACGCAGATGCCATTCCCATGCCCGAGCCAGACCACCCTCACACTGCAATGTATCCGGGGTGAGAATCTCATTCCAGCCGTTCTCAGGGTCGCAGAACACCAGCGGGCGCGTCGGCTCCAGCGCGTTATGGCGATACCACAATTCGCGCTTCTCTTCCTCCACAGGGCGAGCTGCCAGCTCCCCCACCTGCTTCGCCAGCTCCCGCAGCACAAGGCAGTCGTGCTGGTTCACAGAGTAGTTCGCCTGTGTAGCGGTATTCTCAGACATCACGTATGCTCCTCTCTACCGAACTCTTCAAGCAACTCTGTCGGCGACACAATGTGTATTCCACGAAAAGTGCCCAGCGGAAGTAAATGCTTGCGGTCTCCAGTGACGATGTGTGTTGCGTTGCCCAGAAGGGCACATTCCACTACCTTGTCGTCTTCGGGGCAAGTGCTGCACCTCGCAATGCCCCAGTAATTGGGACAACCTGCAGAAACTCCTTTAATTCCTGCACAAGAGCGAAAGCATCAGACGGGCTCATTGTCAGTTTCTCAATCGACTTCTCGTATACCTCTTCCAGTATCTCGGCACAGGTCAAACCCTTGATTAAGCCCGCCCGAGCCAGTAACACGCAGCGTAGCGGGTTGCCTCCCCACCCGAATGCGGACAGAAGGACATTGGTATCGAAAACCACGCGGAGTCCCGTCAATCCTCGAGCCACTCAGCAAAGAACTGAAGGCGTTCATCTTCATCCATCGCAGCCCAATCGTATCCTTGCCGCCGAGCCGCCTCTCGCACTAACGGCTCGACTCGCTGTTGAATGCTGCTCAACATATCGTCCGTGGACGCAATAGACCCATAGTAGGTGCTGATGAGCTCTGCCTGTTGGTCAGGCGTGAGCCGTTCCCAGTCGCTGCCCGTCTCGCAGGCAATCCGACGCAAAACAGATTGAAACACCCTCTGCCGCTGGCGACGTTCCTCTGCGAGCTCCTGCTCAAGCATCGCCACAATCTCTCGTTTCACCGCTGGGGGCAGCTGCTTAACCATCTCGATAACCCGTTCGTTGCTGGATACAGAACTCATTCGTCCTAAGCTCCCGATTGCGCAGCAATAGGTAAAACCTCAGCATACCGTTTAGAGTATACACCGCCCCGTAGCTTCCTGCAACAAACGCTGCCGCACGGGACGAAATATCTCAGGATTCACCACAGAGAGCACACAGAAAAGGTGCCCTCTGTGGCATCGTTCTTACAGCTGCTTCCGACGCGTCAACGCCAGCAGTCCCACACCGCCAAGCAATACGGCGGCGCTCGCAGGCTCTGGCACAGGCTGAGCCAGAATGATGCTCCAGTATCGCTGTCCGCCGATGTCTTCACGGGTCACCCACACCAGCTCGCCCCGGTCGTTCAGTGCCACTCGGAAGCTGCGCGTGGGGTCGGTGTTATCGGTTAGCAGTATGGTTGCCCCATTGGCAAACAGCTGCACGTCGTACTTGCGGAACAGGATGCTTTGCTCGTACAGCACCCAGCCCAAGTTGTTAATCGCGGGGAACATGCTGGCGGCGTTGCCCGTGTTGTTCGTCAGCGCAATCACGCCCGTCGCTTCCGACCACAGTTCGATGTTCCAGTTACTGCCGTTATGGTGCATCCACACTGCCTGCCCGTTGTCGTTCAGGTCGGGCGAGGAGTAGTCATCGCCGGCGGTATTACCCGTGAGATCGCGGTAGTTCATCATGTCGTCGGCGTGCGCCAGATAAATCTGCGGGTTAGCCGCGGCATCCACTGCGTTCCATATCACCTCACCCAGATTATTGATGCGCGGGTTCTGGCTGTCAAAGTCCGCCCAGTAGGTCAGGTTTTCGGGGTCGGAATAGCCGGGCTTCCAGATGTAAATATCCTGATAGCCCGTAAAAGCATCCGTTCCCGTAGTGACCACCCAGCCCAGGTCATTGATATCCGGTGCGCCAAAGCCCACGGAGCCGTCGCTGCGGGTGATGTTCGTGAGTATCCCGCTATCCCACAGTACCACGTCAGACACTTCCCCATCATCGTAACGCCACACAATCTGGTTCCGGTTGTTGAGACGAGGAGAGGTGTTCAGACGCCGCTGTTCACCTGCACTCAGCCGACGGACTGCTGAGCCATCGTACAGCCACACATCACTGCGGGTGAAGTCCCCCTCCGACCAGACAACCCAGCCGTTGTTGTTGATGTGTACCGACTGTACCGAGTTCGTGTGCCGATATATTACTTGGGTGCGAAACACAGTCGGTGGCTGCGGATGCGCCTGCAGGCACGCCAGAGACATCAGCAGCAGCAAACCGCCCGCCACCACATACCGCCAGGTTAGCATCCATATCCCTCCTTTCGTTTTTTTACCGAGTTTTCATACCCACTTCATGCCGATGTCTGTGCGGTAATGCATATACTCGAAGCGGATACACCGTACCGCCTCGTAGGCTCGCCCACGCGCCTGAGCAAGCGTATCGCCCAGGGCGGTTACTCCCAGCACGCGCCCGCCAGCGGTTACCACCTGATCGCCATCTCTGCGCGTGCCTGCATGGAAGACCACGCATTCCGGCACCTGCGCCGCCTCATCCAGCCCCTCGATCGGCAAACCCGTCTCATATTTGCCCGGGTAGCCTCCCGATGCTACCACCACACAGACCGAATAGCGCGGTTTCCACTGCAAGGTAACCTCATCCAGACGGCACTCGACCGCCGCCTGCATCACCTCCACTATATCGTTCTCCAGCAAGGGCAGGACTGCCTGCGTTTCAGGGTCACCGAATCGCACATTGAACTCCAGTGTCTTAATGCCCTCTTCGGTAACCATCGTGCCTGCGTACAGCACACCGCGGAAGGGGATACCGGCGTCGCGCGTGGCGCGGATGGCAGGATGGATAATCTGCTCTATCGCTTGCTGATGCAGTTCCGGCGTAACAAGGCGCAGGGGACAGATACTGCCCATCCCACCGGTGTTCGCTCCGCGGTCGTGGTCGAGAGCGCGCTTATAATCCTGAACCGGCAGCATAGGCAGTACAGTGGCTCCGTCGGTAAACGCCATCAGCGAAGCCTCTTCCCCAACTAAAACCTCTTCAATCACCACACGCGCGCCTGCCTCTCCGAGCACACGTTCCTCCATGAGCGAGTGTATCACTTCCAGCGCCTCGTCCAGATGATGCACGACGAAAACGCCTTTACCCCCCGCCTCGCCATCCGCTTTAATCACCAGTCCTTTCGCACCTTCCTGAAAACGACGGTGCGCGTATTCCGCAGCCGAATGCGGTTCACTGAAAACCGAGAAATCAGCGGTGGGAATACGATAACGGCGCATGACTTCCTTCGCGTACACTTTACTGCCTTCCAGACGCGCTGGCTCTTTGCTGGGACCAAATATCGCCAGCCCGCGCGTCTCAAATACATCCACGACACCCGCAATCAAGGGCGACTCGGGTCCGACAACCGTCAGGTCAATACGGTTGCGTTCGGCGAAGCTTGCCAGACTTTCGATGTCGGTGGCTTTAATTGGTACGCACTCCGCCAGTTCAGCAATGCCTGCGTTACCCGGCGCCGCATAGATTTTGGCTACTTTCGGGCTCTGCGCGATTTTCCACACCAGTGCGTGCTCGCGCCCACCCCCACCTATCACCAGTACCTTCAAGGCTCATTCCTCCCGATGTCGCTCCAGCGGGACAAACCGCGCATAATCGGGCTTGAAGCCGACTCGCACGGTACCCGTTGGACCGTTTCGTTGTTTGGCAATGATAATCTCGGCTTCCTCGACCCGCCCCTCCTCGCGAGGCATCGTCCCTGCCTCCACGTCATCCGTAGAGACCGCCTCCTTCATCGCGTAATACTCGGGGCGGTAGATGAATGCCACCACATCGGCTTCTGCTTCGATAGAACCGCTCTCGCGCAAATCCGATAGCATTGGACGCTTATTCTCGCGATGCTCTACGGCACGGGATAACTGCGACAGGGCAATAATGGGCACTTCCAGCTCGCGCGCCAGCCCCTTCAGCGCGCGGGCGATGTCCGAAATCTCCTGCGTGCGGTTCTCCGCTCGCCGGTGGCTACGCATCAGCTGCAGGTAGTCCACAATCACCAGGTCCAACCCGTGTTCGGCACGCAAGCGGCGACACTTCGCCCGCATCTCCAGCACCGAGATGTCCGGCGTGTCATCGATGAATATCTTGGCATTCCAGAGTTCCTGCACCGCTTTGGCAAGCCTCTGCCATGCGGTGTCGGGCAGCATTCCCAACCGCAAACGATGCGCGTTCACCTCCGCCTGCGAGCAAATCATGCGCTGCACGAGCTGCTCTTTGGACATCTCCAGGCTGAAGATAGCCACCGTTTTGCCTTCACGAAGGGCGACGTGCTCACCGATGTTCAGGCACAAGCTGGTTTTGCCCATGCTGGGGCGTGCCGCAATAATCACCAGGTCCGACTTCTGCAGCCCCGCAGTGACAAAGTCCAGTTCGCGAAAGCCCGTGCTTAAACCTGTTACCAGCTTGCGCTCATGATAAAAGGCTTCGAAGCGGTCAAACGCCTCACCCAGCAAAGGGCGGATGCTTTCAAAGCCTTTGCCGATACGCCGCTGCGCTACCCGATAAACCGCGCTCTCTGCCCGGTCGGCTATTTCGCCAATAGACAGCGGTTCTTCCTCATCCCCGGTCACCGCTGCCATGTGGATAATCTCCTGAGCCGCCTCGATAAGCCGTCGGCGGATAGCATATTCTTCCACAATCTGGGCATAGTAGTCCACATTCGCCGCGCTGGGCACGCTGTCCATGAGAGTGGTCAGGTAAGCGATACCTCCGACCTCTTCCAGCTTCCCGCGCCGTTGCAGTTCCTCACTGAGGGTGACGAGGTCCACCGGCTCGTTGCGGCCGGAAAGGGCTATCAGGGCATCATAAATCACGCGGTGCGTCTCCCGATAGAAATCGTCGGGCGCAAGGAACTCGCTCACGCGCTCGATGGCAGCGCCGTCTATCATCATCGCACCCAGCGTGGCAATCTCCGCATCCAGATTGTGCGGCAGGGCACGCAGCAGCTCACTCATGCGTGACTCTTGCTTGCCCTGCCTGTCTGAATTCCTTCTCATCGCACAACACCCAACTTTATGCAGAAGCCTCCTGAGGTACGACCTCCACCTTCAACGTCAGGTTCACATCGTGATGGAGGTGCAGTGTAACCTCATACTCTCCCAGCGACTTAATCGGCTCCAGCAAACCGATTTTACGCTTGTCCACCTTCACATGGTATTGCTGTGCGATGGAATCTGCAATGTGTTGGGCAGTCACCGCGCCGAACAGTTTGGTAGTTCCCTTACCGGCATGTGCCTTCACCGTGACTGTCCTGCCTCTCAGCACATCCGCAATCTGGCGTGCTTCTTGCGCGGCTTTTTCTGCTCGCATCGCCTCCTGCTTCTGGCGAAGCTGAACGTTTTTCATCGCGCCCTTATCGGCAGCAATCGCCAGCCCACGCGGGAACAGATAGTTCCGTGCGTACCCCTCCGAGACGTTGACCACCTCGCCATGCTTGCCCAGCGAGGGCACGTCCTGCGTGAGTATCACTTTCATCGCCATCGTTTTTTGCCTCCTCCCATCAACCTAACGTGTCAACTGCACCCCCAACACCGGCTGGTTCTGGTCGAACAGGCTGTCGATACCCACCCACAGACTCCAGTCTGTGCTCAGTTGTATCTTCGCCCGTGTGTTTATCTGCAGGTCATTCGGGTCAAACGCATCCGCCCGCAGATGAAGTCCGGGCTTGAACCTCCAGTCCACCCCTACCCCCGGTTTGGAGGCGTAGAGTCCATAGCGTAAATCCAGCGTTGGCGCTAACTGTGAACCATACTGCAGGATGAACTTGTTGCTCTCGGTAACATCGTACACGCCAAGATAAAAGAAGCGATTATCGCGATACGGGAACGAGAGCGTCAGGTCAGTGCGAAAATTACCGTCACGCAGCAAGCCGTACACATCCAGAGAGACCTCTGTCGGTCTGATGGACAGCTTGCCGGGTTGAATCAGTCGCTCCACAAAGCGATTAATCCTTTCCGTTGCCTGACGTGCCTCCGTAAGGGTAGCCCGCGCTTCGGCGACAGTGCCGCGCACGTTCTCCCTGAGCTCTTCGTCGCCCGTGTATTTGCCGATGTCCTCGGCGATACGATTCAGTTTCGCACTCAATGCGTTCATCTCTGCGGCGACCTCGCGCAAGTTCCGCTGGAGCTGCTCATCGCTCACAAAGCGGTCGAAGCTCTCAGTAGCGTGCTGGGCGGTGCGCACCAGCTCGCGGGATTGCTCCAGCAAAGCCTTCAGGTCCGCCATGACTTCCGGCAATATTCTGGTGGAACGCCGGGTGTCCTGCACCACAGCATCCAGAGAACGCCCCGTGCTCGCCAGCAGACCTCGGGCTTGTTCTATCAGCACGGTGAGGCGGGCTGATGCCTGCTCCACGTTGTTCAGCGTTTGCCGGATGCCCGCCTGCATCTCCGGGTCGGCAATCAGCGCGTTGACCGAGCGAACCAGCCTCTGCACCTCTCGCAGGGTCTCCTGTGCCACGGGCGCGAGGTCGCTAATTCCCGGTTCCTTTGTTCCCCGCAGCACCGTTCCTTCTTGCGCCTCAACCGGTGACTTGCCCGGAACAAGAGCTATCATCTTGTCCACGCCTGCAATGCCCGGCGACATCACCACTGCCAGCGAGTCCTCAGGGATTCTCACATCCTTACGCAAAGCCAGTCGCACTCTCGCCTGCAGGTCAGAGGTCAACCACACTTTCTGCACCTCGCCAACCTCCACCCCTGCAAGATAAACCCTCGCCTGCTCCCGAATACCCAGAGCATCGGGGAATACTGCCTCCACATGGTACACGCGCCGCGCCGCCAGTGTACCGCGCAGATAGATAACCGTTACTGCAATCCATATACCCGCCAGAATAATGGTCATCCCCACCAAAAAAACGGCCTTACGCGGTGTCATCATCGGTCTGGCTCCTGAGCACTCGTGGTTTCGCCAACCGGCGAAATGCCGCCTGCCCGCAAGAAGCGACGCACCACCGGATTGGCGTCCGCACGCACCTCTTCTGGCGAGCCGCAGGTGATAATCTGACCTTCGTGTAGCATCGCTATCCTGTCCGCGATATGGAACACACTGGTAAGGTCATGCGACACTACCAGCGCAGTTACCTTCAGCTGACGCGTGGTGTCCACGATTAGCGTATCAATGGTCTCCGCGACAATCGGGTCCAGACCCGCAGTCGGCTCGTCATACAGCACGATTTTCGGGTTCATTGCCAGCGCGCGCGCCAACCCCACGCGCTTTTGCATCCCACCCGAGAGCTGCGCGGGATAAAGGTGCTCTGTACCTGCCATCCCCACCATCTCCAGCTTCTCCCGCACGATACGCGCAACCTCTTCTTCGCGCCGGGTGATGTGACGACGTACCCCAAAAGCCACATTATCGTATACCGTTAACGAGTCGAACAGCGCCGCATACTGGAACACCAGCCCGACCTGCTTGCGCACCGGTGTGAGCTTTGCTTCCGGCAGGCGAGAGATCTCCGTATCGCCAATCCATATTTCCCCCCTCTGCGGTTTGAGCAAACCTCCAATTAGCTTTAACAACGTTGTCTTACCGCAGCCGGAGGGACCCATGATGGCAAATACCTCG
The DNA here is from genome assembly GCA_023511455.1 of Bacillota bacterium. Classification (NCBI taxonomy): domain Bacteria; kingdom Bacillati; phylum Bacillota; species Bacillota bacterium. The sequence continues at coordinate 57,268 of JAIMBJ010000015.1, read as the reverse complement.
CCCTCACGCACCTCCACAGAAACGCCCTGCAACACCCATCGCGAGTCTACCCCGTACCACACCTCGTCGACACGCACCACTGTTTGGGCATCCGGTTGTCCGCTCATCGCCCACCGAACAGCAGATACGCCAGAAAGAAGTTCGCTATGTAAATCAGCAGCACCGCCACCACCACGCTGTTGGTGGTGGCCTGCCCTACCCCCGCCGCGCCTCCCTCCGTCCTCAGTCCGGCTCGACAGCCGACCAGCGCGATAATCGCTCCGAATACCACTGTCTTCAAGAGCCCCGCGAACACATCATAGGTACCCACCAGTTCCCGAACACCCAGCAAATAGGATGTCGGCGACACGCCAATCGGCACCGCCACCGCATATCCCCCGAAAATACCCGTCACGAAAGCCAGCACGCCCAGCGCGGGCAGCATGGTCAGACAGGCTATCAGGCGCGGCACAACCAGATACTGCACGGGCGGTACGGCAAGGGCCCGCAGGGCGTCTACCTGCTCGGTGACCTTCATGCTGCCGATTTCGGCGGCAATCGCTGAAGCCGAACGCGCAGCCACCACCACACCCGTAACGACCGGACCCAGTTCGCGCGCCATTGCCAGCGCCACCGCACCCCCAGCCAGTGACCCCACGCCGAACTGCAGCATCAGCTTCGCCGAATACAGCGCAAGAACCGCTCCCGTGAACCCGCTGGTGATGACCACCATCGGCACCGCCTGCGCACCGATAATCGCCATCTGTACCATCGTTTCGCGCGCCTCCCAGCGGCCGCGAAACACAAACCCCATCGCCTGCGCCAGCAGGATGCCGATATCGCCCACAAATAACACCAGCTGGGCTAGCTGCCGGGTGAAGGTGTATACCGGGTTTGCAACCTGCATCGGTCTCCGCGCTTTCTCCCTGTTGTTCCAGTATAGCCTGCATCTGAGGGGTTGTCAATACGTGCCCGTAGGGCCCGGCTTATTAGCTATTGCAAATAGCTGGGCGAAATCGTTATACTATAGCAACTCCGTTTGCCGATACGACATCAGGCTTCGGAGGAAAATACTTAAAGGAGGCAGGAATGACTGGACGCAACGCTTTTACCTTGATTGAGCTGCTGGTTGTTATCGCGATTATCGCGATACTGGCAGCGATCCTGTTCCCCGTTTTCTCGCAGGCGCGGGAGAGCGCAAGGCAAACCAGCTGCACCAGCAACCAGAAGCAGCTGGCACTGGGAGTGTTGATGTATGCACAGGACTACGACGAAACCTTCCCGATGAGTGCGTACCTGGCGAACCCCACGACCGTGATCGCCGTGTACGACATGGTAGCACCCTACTTAAAGAACACCGAGATTTTCGTGTGTCCCAGCTACCGTCCGGGGGTGGACTGGCAGAGCCGTCTCGCCGCCCTGGGGCTGAACTACGGCGGCACCTTCCGCTTCACGGGTTACATCCCCAACCTCGGATTGTTCGGAGAGAGCTTTTGCCCGTACCTTCCCAAGCGCACACCTCCGACCACCCTGGGGGGTATGCCGGTGCCTGCCGAGACCGTCATGTTCTATGATGGCTACCTGCGACAGATACGCTCGGTAGGGCAGCTCGAGTTCTACAGCTTCCTCGGTTATGCCCGGCACAAGGAAGGGCTGGTGCTGAACTTCGCAGACGGACACGCCAAATGGTTCCGTTACAGCGGCATCCCCACCGGGGGAGCGACGCCTGCAGGTTCGCTGCGCCCCACTTACTACAGCTGGCGCACGAATGAGCCCCTCGCAAACAGCGAGGGCGCGCTGGAAGCGGTCACCAGCACCCGCCAGGACCCCTACAATGACCTGCACGGCGTGCCGGGCACGAACATCACCGATTCCGAAGACACCGGATGTTAATGGCGCAGGGGGCGTGGGCGTAACCACGTCCCCACACCCAGAGCGAAGGAGCCTCTTCCGCACAGCACACAGAGGTGAACGCCTGGAACATCTCAGGAGGTGGTAGAATGCATCATCCGTACATCTGGGAAGAGTGTCTGGAGGCGCTGGCAAAAACGCCCCTCGCGCTACAGCGTTTGGCCAGGCTGGTACCGCCAGAACGATGGGAATACCGCCCCTCGCCCGACCGCTATTCCCCGAAAGAGCTGCTTTATCATCTGGCGGAGGTGGAGGAAGCGTTTTACGCTCGCTACCGCCTGATTGCCGAGCAGGACCGCCCTGCGCTGACCGTGTATGACCCGCACTACGCGCTGCAGGAAGAGCGTTACACGGGGGGAAGCGTGGAGGAAGGCTTGCGCCTCTTCTCGGAGGCGCGCGCCCGCTCGCTGGAGTTCCTGAACAGCCTGCCCATGGAAGCACGCGACCGCGTCGGCATCCACCCCGAGTTCGGCGAGTGGAGCATCTTCCAGCAGGTGCAGCTGTGCGTGGCGCATGACCTGCTGCACCTCTCCGATGTGCTGCTGCGAAGCCCTTGACAACGCGCCCAATTACGAGTAAAATAAAATCGCGATACGGCGGCGTAGCTCAGTCGGTCAGAGCACACGGCTCATACCCGTGGAGTCGGCGGTTCGAGTCCGCCCGCCGCTACCATGTACCCCAACAGCGACACCCGCTATCGCGGTGTCGCTGTTTTGTTGCGGAGGAACAGAATGCGCTATCAACGCCCGCGCGGCACTAACGATATCCTGCCCGACGAAACCCCACTCTGGAACCAGGTGGAGGAAACCTTCCGCACGCTGTGCCAACGCTACGGCTACCACGAAATCCGCACGCCCATCTTCGAAGAGACAGACCTCTTCACCCGCAGTATGGGCGAACATACCGACGTGGTGAGCAAGGAGATGTACACCTTCACCGACCGGGGCGGGCGCAGCGTCACGCTGAAACCCGAAGGCACCGCCCCCGTTGTGCGGGCATACGTCGAGAACAACCTCGCCGCGCTGGGCGGGGTCAGCAAACTCTACTATATCACCCCCATCTTCCGCTATGAGCGACCACAGGCGGGACGCTACCGACAGGCGCACCAGCTGGGCGTGGAAGCCATCGGCGCGCAACATCCGTCCATCGATGCCGAAGTCATCGCGCTTGCCATGCACTTCTACCGCGAGCTGGGCATCTCCCGCCTGTCACTGGTGCTGAACTCGGTGGGATGCCCGGTCTGTCGTCCTGTCTACCGCGAGCGGCTGCGCGAGTTCGCCCAACCCTTTGTGCATCAGCTGTGTGAGGCGTGTCAGACCCGCTACGAGGTGAACCCTTTGCGGATGCTGGACTGCAAGCGCGAGACCTGCCGCACCTTGCTGCAGGACGCGCCCGACATCGTGCAGAGCCTGTGTGAGGATTGCCGCGCCCACTTCGACGCGCTGCGGAGCTATCTCGACGCACTGGGCATTCCCTATGTGGTGGACAAGCATCTGGTGCGCGGGTTCGACTACTACACCAAGACAGCCTTCGAGATTGTCAGCGACGCACTGGGCGCACAGAACGCGCTGGGCGGCGGTGGACGCTACGACGGACTGGTGGAAGCGGTAGGCGGCGCTTCCACCCCGGGCATCGGCTTCGCGCTGGGCATCGAACGGGCGATTATCGTGCTCAAACAGCTGGGGCTGGCGGAAGCGAAACGCCAGACGGTGGACGTGTTCGTGGCGGCGCTGGGGGAAGAGGCGGTACTGCCTGCGCTGAAACTGCTGCAGCAGCTGCGAGAGGCAGGTATCTCCGCTGAGACCGATTACCAGAGGCGCAGCCTGAAGGGACAGATGAAGCTGGCAGACCGCCTCGGCAGCCGTGTGACCCTGATGATTGGCGAAGACGAACTGGCGCAAGGGGTGGTTACCCTGCGGGACATGCTGACCAAAGAGCAACGCACGGTGGCGATGGACGATGTCATGCGGGCGGTGGCGGAAACGCTGAACGGACAGCCAGATGAAATGAACTGAAATCCCCCTCTCGCTGAGTCGAGAGGGGGATGGCGGTAGGGAGGCTACGCGGCACTGCGCGGGGTCACCAGCACCACCTGATTGCGTCCGTGGCGCTTTGCCGCCATCGCCGCATCTTCCGCCGCAGACAGCAGATGGTCAGCAGGCACTGCGCTTTCGGGATAGCTCACCACGCCAATGCTCACGCTCAAGCCACCGACAGGCTCCCAGCACTCCGCCGCGACCAGGTCGCGCACCGCCTGCATCTGCGCCTGTGCCTCATACAGGCTCACGCCGGGTAGCACTGCCACAAACTCGTCTCCAGCGTACCGCGCCAGAAGCGCACGAGGGCTGACGCTTTTCTGCAAAGCCTTCGCCACCGACAGCAATGCTCTGTCGCCAGCACGGTAACCATATACATCATTGAAATATTTCAGGTGGTCCAGATACACCACCGCCACACTTAACGGCGACTTGTTCTGCATGGCGAGATGGATGTTCTCTTCCAGCAGAGACTCGGCGTGATAGCGGTTGAACAGCCCGGTTAGCCCATCGGTTATCGCCATCCGATCGATATAGTGGCGGTAGTGCAACAGCGATAGCGCCGCGCCGCAGGCGTGCGCGATGCTCATGGCGAACGCCACGTCCACTTCGTCATATGGCTTGCCCGGTTTGTTGACCACATGCAGCACACCGCGAGTGTGCTTCTCATCGCGGATGGGCAGTGTTAACAGGCGCGCCAAACACAGCTGGCGGCGCAATGCGCCGGTCAACAGTTCCTCTTCGTCCGTTCGATCGCTGATATAGGGTCTGCCATGCACAAAAGCGGTATCGCTTGCCGCGCACATGCCGGCAGGCAAACGAATCTGGGACAGCGTGGCGTCGTCGATGCCGTATCCGGAGGGCATCCCCACAAACGCACGCTCACTCTCCGAATACCACAGCACGAACACCGCCTGCGCCCCCAATCCCCCACCGATAGAGGCACAGGCACGTTCTGTGACCTGATACACCTGCGACGCGCTGTGGATTGCCTCTAAAGCGGCAGGTAGCAGCTGGAACAGATGAGATACCCGTTCGTTCCCGTTCAGATGCTTGCGTGAATTTCCCATGGGCAACACCTTCTCCGACAGAATGTCTGGCTAAGCCTTCGGGCAATATCATCGGCTTGAATTGTTGTCTTTCTTACTGTCAACAGTGCTATATTCTCACCCCCTCGATAAATGCCCTATTACTTCCGATAAAGATAAGGGATAGGAGTTACGCAGCTGAAAGACCGGTCGTAGGTCTGAGATATCAAGCGACATCATGTGTCATTCTCAGCGAAGCGAAGAATCCCGGAGATGCTTCACTCCGTTCAGCATGACACTTACTTTGTCATTCTGAGCGAAGCGAAGAATCTCTGAGACCCTTCGCTAACGCTCAGGGTGACAAGGATGACCTGACAAGAAAGTGTCTGGGCAAGCATGGAAAAAGCACGAGCTCGCTACATGTTCATTACGCCAGCGTAGCTCTTAAGAAACTGTCCAGCAGGAGCACCGACATGCAGGCGCAGTGGGCTATCCGCACCGAAGGGCTGACCAAAGTATACACCTTACGCAAACAGACGCATACCGCCGTTCACGACCTGAATCTGCGCATTGCAGACGGAGAGACGGTGGGCTTTATCGGGGCAAACGGCGCAGGCAAAACCACCACCATTAAGATGCTGCTTCACTTTATCGCCCCCACACGCGGGCGAGCGTGGCTGTACGATATTCCCTGCGAACAGCCTCGCGCCCGTCAAAAGGTGGGCTACATGCCCGAACAGCCCTACTTCCCGCGTTACCTCAGTCCTCGCGAGCTGCTGTCTGCCCATGCTGCGCTGGCAGGTGTGCCAGCCCGGGAAGCAGAGCACAGGGTGGAGGTGGCTCTGGAACTGGCTCGCGCCGACACCTTCGCGCACCGTCCCATCGGTAAACTGTCCAAGGGAATGACCCAGCGGGTGGCGCTGGCGCAGGCGTTGGTCGGTGACCCACAACTGCTCATTCTGGACGAGCCCGCTTCTGGGCTGGACCCCGTGTCGCGGGTGGAGATGCGCAACGTGTTGCAAGCGCTGAAAGAGCATGGCAAGACCATCTTCCTCAGTTCGCACCACCTCGGGGAGGTGGAACGGATTTGCGACCGCGTGGCGATTATCCACCGGGGGCATCTGCTCGCTTTCGGAACCCCGCAGGAACTGACCCAACAGACAGACCGGTACGTGCTGGTCGCCGAGAACGTCAGCCCGGACGCCGAAAGGGCACTGCGCCAGATATGCGCAAACGTGCGGCGGGATAGTGCTCAGGTGGTTGCGGTCATCGATGGTGACCGGTTGTCTGTGGTGATGGAAGCACTTCAGAAGGCAAGTGCGCGGTTGGTCAGCGTGAACCAGCAGCGCGAGACCCTGGAAGAGGCTTTCCTGCGTATCGTGCAGAACGCGCCTGCCACACTTCCCGTCGGAAAGGCGGCATAGGAGGGATAGGATGCTCAGAGCGTTTTTTGCCCTTGTCAAACTGAGCTTTCTGGAAGCCGTGCGACGGCAAATCCTGCATGTGATGGTGCTGCTGTCGCTGGTGGTGGTCGCCGTCGCGGGCACGGTGTCCTTCTTCGATCTGGGCGTGCAGGTCAAAATCGTGAAGGATACCGGCATGGTGATGATTTTGCTTGCCGGTTCGCTGAGCGTGGTGTTTCTCATCAGCGGCGCGCTGTTTCACGACGTGGAGCAACGCCTCGTCTATCCCGTGCTCGCCCGCCCCATCCCGCGCGGGCTTTACGTGGTTGCCCGATACACCGGCGCGCTGGCAGCGGTGTACGCTGGCATGACACTGATGGCGATTACCCTGATTGTCCTGCTGTGGGTGCACCTGCGCACCGTATCCGAACTGGCGTTGGTTGCTATTGCCTTTACCTATCTGGAAGTCGCACTGGTGGGGGCACTGGCGATGCTGCTTTCCACCTTCTTCACCCCTGCCATGACCGCCACCCTGACGCTCTTCTTCTACCTGCTCGGCAGCCTGAAGATGGGCTATCTGCACCACCTCGCAGAGCGCAATACCGGCTTAGCCAAATGGGCGATTACTGCCATCAGCGCGGTGCTGCCGAATATGGAGGCGTTCCGCTTTAAGGACGCCTTAGTGCATGACCTGACCGTGCCCGCAAACTACCTGTTGCTGGTAGCCATCTACGGCATCTGCTATGCGGCAACCTGCATGGCGCTCTCGATCTGGAACTTCGGGCGGCGGGAGGTGTAGCATGAGGCTGGTCACCGTTGCACTGACGATGCTCCTGCTCCTTTCCGTCGCTGCCGCTCATGAAGAAGGTGGTCATGGTCATCACCACGAGCCGCACCACTGGGAAAGCGCAGAGATGCGGCACGACATCCTCGCCCAGCTGGGCGGTATGGTGGTACTGGGGGTGGCTGCAGGCAGTTATCTGCTATCTCGCAGGAGGGTCAAAGGATGAAACGCCTGCCCGTGCTCATCGCCGCTCTGGCTGTCGCCTGCGTGTGGTCGGAGGGGTTGCTCTCGGCAAATGCGCCGAGGATGGAGCAGGCTTCCGTCGACAACGCCGCTCTGCGCACGGTGATGGCGATGGCAGGGCAGTTCCGCATCGTCTTTGCCAACCTGCTGTGGATTAAAGTCGACCAGTACCACCATGAATACATCGAACACCACGGTGACTGGGCACAGGACACCGACCTGCTGCCGATGCTGCGCATGATTACGTGGCTGGACCCGCACTTCGTGCAGGCGTATCAGGTGGCAGGCTTTATGCTCTCCGGTCGCCTGCACCGCTACGAACATGCCCGGAAACTGCTGGAGGAAGGCATTCGTAACAACCCCAAATCCTTTGAATTGTACGAAGAGATGGGCATGGCTATCCTCCGCGCGCGGAAGGACTATCGCGAAGCGTATGCCTACCTGACCAGAGCACTCTCTCTTGCCACCGACGAATTCGACAAAAAACGCCTGCAGCGCTTTTGTGACACCGTCCGTCGCAAGATAGAAGAGGAAACCAACCCGCCCGCAACGAATCCACAGACGCCCGCCCACGATGGAAATCGCGGGCGGTGACTGCATCGCGAACATCTGTAGCCAGCGCAAAGCGTGGCGCGCCCCGAAGGGTGCGGCTACATGGTATGTGCGAGAGGCATTGGGTGCATGGTTCTCTCTCAACAGCAAATCTTGCAAATCTTTCGCGACTGCGGCGCGGTGTTGCACGGGCATTTTCGCCTGAGCTCGGGCAAGCACAGCGACACCTATTTCGAAAAGTTCCAGGTGTTGCAATATCCCCACCACGTGCAGCAGCTGTGCGGCGAGCTGGCAAAACGCTTCCGCAATGACCGCATTGACGTTGTGATAGGTCCCACGACCGGCGGGGTGATTATCGCCTATGAGGTTGCCAGACAGCTGGGCACGCGCGCCATCTACGCCGAGCGCGAGGGCGACAGGCGCGTGCTGCGACGTGGCTTCACCCTACGCGAAGGCGAACACGTGCTGGTGGTGGACGACATCCTGACCACTGGGGGGTCGGTGCGCGAGGTACTGGAGATGCTGGAGCCATACCGGGTACAACTGGTGGGCGTGGGTATTCTGGTAGACCGCACGGGTGGACAGGTCGAGCTGGGCGTGCGCACCGAGTCGCTGCTCCAGCTGGTAGTCGAAGCCTGGCAACCGGAGGAATGTCCCCTGTGCCTGCGCGGCGAGCCGATTACCGAGCCGGGTAGCAGGTTCCTGCAGGCGCGTTAAGCCGCCTCCGCCCGGGTCTGATAGCCATACTCCTGCAGCAGCTGCCTCCATGCGGTCAGGAAGTGCACCGTATCGAAGCGCTTCGCCTGCTCCATGCATCGGATGGGGTCGTAATCCTGAGGGCAGTATCTCAGGAGGGCTTCCACCAGCGAATCGGGATGCTGCCAGTCGAAGAACATGCCCGTCTCACCCTCTATCACCGATTCCGTGGCTCCTCCGCGGCGATAGGCAATCACCGGCGTGCCCGAAGCCATTGCCTCTACAGGGGTCAAACCGAAATCCTCTTCCGCAACCAGTATCAACGCACGAGCTCGAGCCAGTAATCGCCGCGCCTCGTCATCCGGCACCCTGCCAGTGAAGTGCACCGTCGGTCCTGCCATCTGGCGCAGGCGAGGTTCGTCCCTTCCCTCCCCTGCAACGATCAGGGGCACGCGCAGGCGATTACAGGCTTCTATCGCCACGTCGATGCGCTTATAGGGCAGCAAACGGCTCAGCACCAGGTAGTAGTCCCCCTTCTCCTGCGGCGAAACAGGATGGTACAGCACGGTATCCACCGGTGGATAGATGATGCGCGATGGGCGACCATAGAACCGCCGGACACGCTCCTGCACTGTGCGCGAGATGGAAATGAACTCGGTCACCCGCCCGGAGGTGTGTATATCCCAGCGTCGAAACCAGGCCATCAGCAGCCGCACGGCTGCCCGGGTCATCGGAGATACCCGCTCGTAACGCATATAACCGTCCAGATTCCATGCGAAGCGCATCGGTGTCTGGCAGTAACAGAGATGCGGCACTCCGGACGGCGCTCGTACTCCTTTCGCGAACGCGCTGGATATGCTGACGATGAGACTGTGCCCTTGAAGGCTCATCCGCTCAAAAGCCAGCGGCAGCAGAGGCAGATACAGACGTGTGCGCTCCACTGCAAGAGGTAACCTCTGCAGGAAACTGCACCGAACAGGCACTTGCGGAGGCACACACGCCGCACGCACACCGGAATCTACCACGGAAGTGTATACCGTCGCATCGGAGGTCAAGCGCAGGAAAACGTTCAAAACCTTCTCCGCTCCGCCAAGCTGGTTCAAATAATCGTGAATGATGGCAACAGGCATCGCGCCCTCGCAGCATGGTTTTACGCTAGCTTTCGCACCGCTCTCGCCGATTCCTTCCTGCTGCCCTTGCAAATCTCCTCCCCTTCCCACCGTCCACCCGTAGGAACCTTACCGGTACGCCTCGAATTGTTTACTAACCCACAGTGGAAAGGAGGTTGTGTGCATCCACGCACACGCAGGCAAAATGGAGAAACTGCGCTTCGGTGTTATCGGTATCGGGGGTATGGCGGAGCATCTGGCAAAGCTCTTGCAGCAGTTCGAGGATGCTGTGGTGGTGGCAGCTGCTGACACCAACCCCGAACGCAAGGGCGCGGCGGACGCCCTGAACGCCGTGTTTTACACCGACTATGAACAGATGCTGCAGAAGGAGGCTCTGGACGCGGTCGTCATCGGTACGCCGTGTGGATTACATCTGGAACCGACGCTTGCAGCCGCACAGGCGGGCAAGCATATCTTTTTGGAGAAGCCAATGGAGATTTCGGTGGAGCGGTGCGACCGCATGAACCGTGCCGCCCAGGAGGCAGGCGTGAAGCTGATGGTGGGGCAGGTGCTGCGCCTGTTCCCGCTGTTCCAGAAATCGCTGGACATCATCGCCTTTGGTGAGATAGGCAAACCGAAAGCCATCGCGGTCACCCGCGCAGGATACGCCACCGTGTTTCACTCCGGCTGGCGCGTCAAGCGCGAGCTGGCGGGCGGCATGTTGCTGGAAACAAACGTGCATGAGCTGGACTACATGCGCACGGTGATGGGCGAACCGAAGCAGGTATACGCCCGCATGTTCAACCTGCTGGGCAAGATGGAGTACGAGGACGTAGCCTACCTCGTTATCGACTTTGAGAACGGCGGCATCGGCGACCTGGAAGCCAGTCTGTCGGCGGCGGTGGGTGAGTATCGTGTGCATATCATCTGCGAAGGCGGTGCGATTGCGCACGGCGGCTTCGGCGGCAACCTGCGCTGGGCACGGTTTGGCGAGAAGGAGACGGTGGTCTGTGTAGAGGAGGCTCAGCAGCAATACGGCGATCCGTACGCGCGCGAATTGCGCTCGTTCGTGGATTGGGTACTGCATGATACCACGCCCATTTTTACCGGCTGGGATGGACGCCAGGCGGTGGCAATGTGTGAGGCGGCGTACCTGTCGCAGGAGCGCGGGGTACCCGTACCGGTGCCGTAGCCGTCATCCGGTTGACGAGTTGCCTGCAAAAAGCGTACAATACTCGTGTGAACACGGGCGGGGGCGGGTCATGCCCCCTGCTTTTTCGCCGACGCAAGAAACGGAGTATGCCCCATGCGCGTGATTTCAACCGATAGCGCATCTCGCGAAGAAGTGCGAGCCATCCTGAGGCGTTCGCTGACTCTGGAGGATGCCGAGATAGAATCGCGCGTGCGCGCCATCCTGAACGAGGTGGCAGCTCGCGGCGATGATGCCCTGCGCGAGTACACCGCCCGCTTCGACGGAGTGCAGCTCACGCATCTGGAGGTTACCTCGGAGGAACTCCGTCGCGCACAGGAAGAGGTCTCTCCACCCGTAGCGGAAGCTTTGCAGCTCGCCGCAGAGCGAATCCGCCGATTCCACGAGCACCAGAAGCGCACCTCGTGGTTTGAGGCGGACGAACGTGGCGGGCTGGTCGGACAGATGGTTACCCCGCTGCGGCGGGTGGGCGTGTATGTGCCCGGCGGACTGGCGGTCTATCCCAGCTCGGTGCTGATGTGCGCCATACCCGCGCAAGTGGCCGGTGTGGAAGAGGTCATCCTGTGTACCCCGCCCCGCAAAGATGGCACCGTCCATCCGCTCGTGCTGATGGCGGCACAGCAATCTGGCGTGAACCGTATTTTCAAAGTGGGCGGAGCGCAGGCAGTGGCGGCGATGGCTTATGGCACGCAGTCTGTTCCTGCAGTGGATAAGATTGTAGGACCAGGCAACATCTACGTTACCGTCGCCAAGAAACTGGTGTACGGCATGGTGGGCATCGACATGCTCGCGGGTCCCAGCGAGGTGTGCATCCTTGCCGACGATACTGCCGACCCGCGTTACGTGGCGATCGATATGCTGACGCAAGCCGAGCACGATATCCATACCGCCGCCTTCCTGATAACCCCCTCGCGCTCACTGGCTCAGGTAGTGCAGGAGGAGATCGAAAAAACGGGTGCGGGATTAGCCCGGCAGGATATTCTGCGGCAGACTCTGGCGCAAAACGGCGGTATCATCCTGACGCGCGATATGGAGGAAGCGGTAGACCTCGCGAATCTGTGCGCCCCCGAGCATCTTGCGCTGATGGTCGCTGAGCCGTGGCGCTACCTGCCTCTCATTCGCTGTGCCGGCGCGGTGATGATGGGCGCAAATTCGCCCCAGTCGCTGGGCGATTACGTCGCAGGTCCCAGCCACACCCTGCCCACCAGCGGTACTGCCCGCTACGCCTCGCCGCTGAACGTAGACGATTTTGTGAAGAAGACCAGCGTGGTATATTTCACGCGCGAAGCCCTGCAGCAGGTGGCAGACGCAATCGAGACTCTGGCGGCGGTGGAAGGTCTGGAAGCCCACCTCCTCGCCGTGAAACGGAGGCTGCACGATTAACATCAGGAGAGGATACACGATGAGCATGGAAGAACGCATCGCCCAGGTGGACCGCGAAACCGCCGAAACCAGCGTGCATGTGAGCCTGCATCTGGACGGCACGGGGAAAGCCGAGGTGGAGACAGGCATCGGCTTTTTCAACCACATGCTGACGCACGTGGTGCGCCACGCCCTGTTCGACGCGGTCATTCAGGCGCGTGGCGACCTGCAGGTAGACGCCCACCACACGGTGGAGGATGTGGGCATCTGCCTGGGCACGGCGTTACAGCGCGCACTGGGCGATAAGCGCGGTATCGAGCGCTACGGGCACGCCATTGTGCCGATGGACGATGCACTGGTGATGGTGGCGGTCGACCTTTCGGGGCGAGCGTATCTGCGCTGTGACCTGCAGCTGCCACCCGTCATGTTGGGGCAGATGCCTGCAGAGCTGGTACCGGAGTTCCTGCGCGCGCTGGCGTTCCACGTGCCGATGAACCTGCATGTGCGCCAGCTGGCTGGTGAAAACGCGCATCACATTGCCGAAGCCACCTTCAAAGCGCTGGGACGTGCTCTTGCCGATGCGGTTCGCTACCGCTCGCGCGAGGCAGGTGTGCCCAGCACGAAAGGAGTGCTGTAGCGTTGATTGCCATCGTCGACTACGGCATGGGCAATCTGCGCAGCGTGCAGAAAGCCCTGCAAAAGCTGGGCTACGATGCGCAAATCACATCGGACGCCGAGACAGTGCTTCGGGCGGACAGGGTGATTCTGCCGGGTGTCGGGGCATTCGGCGCGGCAATGGAAAACCTGCGTCGCGCCGGGCTGGATGTCGCCATCCGCGAGTTCATCGCAACCGGCAAGCCGTTTCTGGGAATATGCCTGGGGCTTCAGCTGCTGTTTGAGGTCAGCGAGGAAACACGCAGCGCAGAACCAGAGCGCGGGCTGGGCATTCTGAGGGGCAAAGTGGTGCGCTTCCCCGAAGGTCTGACCGATGGGCAGGGCAAGCCGTTGAAGGTACCTCACATCGGGTGGAACGCTTTGCACTTTACGCGACGCGATACCCTCTTTGAGGGAATAGACGAAGGTTCGCATGTGTATTTTGTACACTCCTACTTTCCCACTCCCCAAGAGGAGGGATTAGTCACCGCAGTGTCCGATTACGGCATACCCTTCTGTTGCGCGGTGAGGTCGGGGAACGTTCGGGCGGTGCAGTTCCACCCGGAGAAAAGCAGCGCGGTGGGCTTGCGCATTTTGCGTAACTTCGCAGAGCAATAGGCTCGTGCCGCGCCGGAAGTCGGGGAGGTTTCTCGAATATTTTGCATTCTGCATTCAAATATGATAATATGAGCATGACAAAAATTGATTTCTTCCTCAGAAACTTTAAGAACGCAGACGGGTCAAATAGTATAAAATGGAACTCTACCCAGCCATAGACCTTCGCGGTGGGCGGTGTGTGCGCCTGTTGCAAGGGCAGTTCGACGCGGAAACGGTGTACAGTGATGACCCCGTGCAGGTCGCACTCCGCTGGCAGGCAGAGGGCGCACGGTGGCTGCACGTCGTGGATTTGGATGGCGCACGCGAAGGCACTCCGCGGCAACTGGATATCCTCGACCGCATCGTGGACGCCGTACGCATCCCTGTGCAGTTTGGTGGTGGTTTGCGCGATGAGCAAGCGGTGCGGAAGGCGTTTGAGGCCGGGGCGGAACGTGTGGTGCTGGGCAGTGTCGCCATTGTCGCCCCGGAGTTTGCACAGCGGATGTTTGCGGACTGGGGCGAGCGCATCGCACTGGGAGTGGACGTGCGACACGGCAAGGTGGCAGTGCACGGCTGGCAGGAACAGACCGAGATACATGCGTTGGAGTTGATTCGCGAGATGGTGCAGCGCGGCGCACGGCGCGTGATTGTCACCGATATTTCGCGCGATGGAACTCTGCAGGGACCGAATCTGGAGTTAATGGCGACGTTGGTGCGTGACGCGGGCGTACCGATTATCGCATCGGGCGGCGTCTCTACCCCGGATGACCTGCTGGCACTAAAGAAGACAGGGGTGGAGGGGGCGATTATCGGCAAAGCACTCTTTACAGGAGACATTAGCCTGCCAGAAGCGCTGGAAAAGGTGGGATAGACATGGCAGAGATACTGGCACTATCGATTCCGATACTGTTGCTCCTTGCCCTCATCTTGAACTCGATGGCCCGATACCAGATTGAACGGGCGAAGGTGTTGGGTTCGCAAGAGGCTACCGCCACAGCCGAACTGCGCAAGATGCTGGAGGAGCTGCGCGAAACCACGACCCAGTATGACCTCGCGCTGGATCAAACCCTGCAGCGCATCGAGCGCAAGCTGGACGATTTGGAGAACCGCGTGGCGCAGCTGGAGCAACAGCAATCGCAACAGGTAATGAGGTGAGAGAAAAATGGGAGAGCTAATCGGTCTGGTCACAGTGGTGCTGATATTTGGGACACCCTTTTTTGCCATGTGGACGCGATATCAGCTGGCACGCGAGCGATTACGCCAGGAAAAAACCGACAAAGCCTTTGGTCAAATACGCGAGGAGCTGGCCCAGGTGCGGGAAACCAGCACGCAGTATGCGCTGACCTTCGAAGATGCCCTTCAGCGAATTGAACGTCGGCTGGAGAGTCTGGAAGATAGAGTCAATGCCATCGAATCCGTTCAGGCTCGGCGACAGCTATAAGGAGACCTGCGATGAGCGGCTGGGACATGGTTGCGATGGGATTTGGGGTGTTTCTCGGCGGCATGGGGTTGCTGGCGTTCGTGGTGCCGGTGCTGTGGATTATCAGCCACTATTCGCACAAGGTCAAGCTCGAGCGGATGAAGTTGCAGGCGCAAACGCAAGGCACCGAGGCATTGCGGAAGGAGATAGAAGCCCTTCGCCAGCAGTTCCAACAGCTGCGTGAGACAAGCACGCAGTTTGTGCTATCCTCCGACAACTCCCTATCTGCTCTGCGCGAGAAAATAGAACGGCTGGAAGAGCGACTGTCCGTGCTGGAACAACAATCCCTCCAGCAAAGGCTGTAAGCAAAAACCCCTCTCCCGCACGGCGGGAGAGGGGCAGTTTGGAAGAACCGCGTCATTCCTCACCAACTAGTCCGAAGTTGCGCACCAGGATGCCGAAGTCGAACAGCGTGATCTCCTCATCCCCGTCGAAGTCCACCTTCTGGCTCCAGCCGCTGTCTCCGCGCACCGTGCCGAATGCCTGCACGAGCAGCCCGAAGTCAAACAGTGTGACTTCGTTGTCATCGTCGGCATCGCCTGCCAGCATGGTGAGTGAAACCGTGACGCTGCCCGTGCCGTTCGCAGGAACGACCACGTCCGTCGCCAGCGCACGCAGGGTGCGTGTGAACTTGAAAGTCCTGCCGCCGTCCCACGGGAAGAACTGAATGTACTCTTTGGCAGCAATGTCGTACGTTCCTGCAGGGACGTTATTCAGCTTGAAGGAGGCGATTCCGCCATCCAGCTGAGGCACGGAAAGCGCTACCGTCTTGCGGAACAGCACGTTCTGAGTCCCTGGCTGACGGAACTCCAGCGTCAGCGGTATGGCCGCCGTGTACAGCCCGTCGCCGCTACCGGTGTTTATCGGTCCCACATAGCCCGGCATCTCCACCAGTCCGTCGATCTGCGGCGCAGGCGCTGGCTTGAGAATGTGCAGGATACCGTCAGGCGTCATGTAATAGACATAGCCACTGGGACCCATCACGGCGCAGCCGCGCAAGTCCACGTGGCTTCCGCGCCCCGTATCGTATTGCCACAGCACCTGACCGGTCACCGCATCCACTGCGACCACCATTGAGGTCTGCCCTGTCTCAGACCGTTCGGTACGGGTGGCTGTGAGCCAGATGGGGTTCACACTGTTGAGAGGGGAACTGCTGGGAAGTCGGGGCACGATCAGTTGCGCCACGTTGTGAAACTCGCCCCAGTGTGCTGCCCCCTGCGTCAGAATGCGACCGGTATACGCGCCGGACTCGTCGCGGGTATATAGCGTGACGATTCCGCCGAAGCCCGCCGTAATCACTGAGGTACCGTCCGGCAACAGCGCAGAGGTATCCGCATAGCCGTGTCCACCGATATTGCTCCACAACCACGAGCCGCTGGACTCCAGAGACTGCAACGGATCAATCATCGACACGTCTCTCCAGTTGGACTGGTGCTTCTTTGTACCGGTAACGGGGTCAAACGTGGCGATGGTCTGCCCGTAGTCACTCCACGAGACCTTGATGAGCTCATTGGTGACCGACGAGTAGATGATGTGGCTATGGAAAGCCTTGCCCGCTGGGGTCGCCCAGTAGTTTCCTGTGGCGAGGTTAATGCCGAACACCGTGGGAGCGTTCGGGTCACCTCCGCCACGGTCGACCGTGAAGTACAGCCCATGCACCCCTGCCCCGAATGCGTTGGGAACAAGGGTCAGCGAGGTGCGCGGGGTTGCCGTCCAGCCGCCCTGAGAAACCGTCACATCGTATCGGCGGGTAATATTTCCATTCGCCGCGTTAATCGCGTAGATGGTCACCGTGGGGATGTCTTCCTCGCCGGTGGAGCGCAGGTAGTCTCGGGTGGCAACGTACAGCACTCCGTTGTACAGGGTAGCCGCGTAGCCGGGCTGTCCCTCCGGCAACACCGTTGACCACAGCGTGGCGCCGGTGTTCTTGTCCAGAGCAGCCACCACCGGTGGACTTCCCGTGCCTGTCTTTCCGTATTCCGCACCGATGCCGTACACTGCATTGTGCCCGACAATTGGAGATACTCCCGGCCAGTTGCCAAAGATGTTGTCGGACTTCCAGCGGAACACTCCCTCTGCGGTGAACGAGTAGATACGCACACTGTTGTTGGGAGCGTCTCCGCCGATGCTACCGCGGAAGTAAAGGTTGCCCTCCGAGTCGAAAACCGTCTGCACCTCATAGTGTCCGCCCGGGCGGATAGCAAAGGGCGCGATGTCGACCGGGCTGTCTACTACTCCCCCACTCGCGAACAGCCAGTCGACGGTGTATGAGTTGGTAGCGAAGAGGTCGGCGTTTTTCACGCCCCACGGTGAATCGAGGTTGTCCTGCGCGCTGGTCGTCGCCCACAATACCAGTGGCAACGCCAGCAGCACGAGCCAGCGTGCTTTCATGTGTTCGAACCCTCCTTTACTGAATAGATTTATCTATCTCAACCGGCCGGAGGGACGCCGGGCATCGCACCACCCGTTGTGCGGACGGATTTGCGCCGCGGCAGCGTCTCCTCCTGCCTGACTACCGACAACGTGCAGCGGGCGCGTGGTCCCACTGCCAGAGGTTGCCCTTCGGTTGCCCGTTCACCACCTCCAGAGCAGCCAGAGTCTGCGAGGGGCGATACCACTTGGCGTGCCCATCCGCCATCACGTAGTTCGCACCGTCGTTATGCAACAGCAGGCTGGACCAGGCAGCGGTCTCCTGGGTGTACTGCATTTCCGTCCTCGCCCAGCACTCATCCGAGATTGCCCACCACCAGTGCATATCCGGCGCGGGCGTGGCGCCTGTGGGCAAACGCATCACCGTGCCAAAGGAAATGGACTCGGTGATGGCGATGGCTTGCGCGGGTTGTGGAATAGCGGCGAGAGAACGCACCGTTCCGGGTCCATGAGCGCCATTCGGATTAGCACCCAGCCAGCCCAGTACGTAGGCGTTTGCCGAATAGCTGCGCGCGCCATACAGTGAGTAGCGTCGGCGCAGTTCGGTTTGATTCAGGCAGGCAAACCAGCCTCTCTGGCATCTCTTGCGGTACTCCGCGAAGTTGGGCAGATTCGCCGGACAGCCGAAAACGCCGAGGTTCTTGGTATACGGGTAAATCAGCTCTGCCCAGGTGGGGGCAATGTTCGGAGGGCTAAGGGGATACTCGTTTCCCGGCATACCCCACGACCATGGCAGGGTCTCATCGTAGTCTTCGGCGTACATCATCAGCGCCAGACCCAGCTGCTTCATGTGCGATAGACATGCCGCCTGGTTTGCCTTCTCCCGCGCACGCTCAAATACGGGGAACAGTATCGCCGCGAGGATGATGATGATGGCTATCACCACAAGAAGCTCGATGAGCGTGAAAGCGCGAATTCGTCGTAACATGGCGCCCTCCTTTAGTTCGTGCTCGAATAGTAGTCGATGGGGTCCCAACGTACTCCAGCGGGCGTGTTGTTCAGCGCAGACAGCGGCTGGGGAACCACTGCCTCCGCCTTGTACCATTTGGAATGCCCGTCCGCGAACGCGATGTTTACCCCGTCCGAATGGCGCGCCGCGAAACCAGCCTTGTTGTTAATGGGGGTAGGCTGTGCATTGCCACGCACAATGTAGCCGACAAAGCCCTGCGCGACATCGCCCGGCACACTGTCGGTCACCAGCACCACCATCGATGGCTGAACCACGCGGCTCAGCTGCACCACCCAGTCCAGCTCGTTGCGAGAGGGGATAAAGGGCGCCCACTCGCGGTTGTATCCGTAGGGCAGCCAGCCTCGCTCGGCGTACGTCTCCACATACCTGCCAGTACCATCCGACGGGCATCGGAACAGACCCGTGTTCTTGATGTACGGCGCCACCATGGCACTCCAGATAGGAGAGTCCGGAATGGTGCTCACCGCAGTCGGAGGCATGTACATGTCGTAGTCCTGGCTGTACATGCGGAAGGATTTGCCAATCTGGTTGAGATTGGAGATGCATTGCGTTTGCCGCGCCTTATCGCGTGCCTTCGCGAACACAGGGAACAGTATCGCTGCCAGGATGGCGATAATCGCAATCACAACAAGTAGTTCGATGAGCGTGAATGCCCGTCGCAGGCGTCTCTTCGCGTTCACTTTTTGACCCTCCTTGCGTTATCGGTTACTCACATCGGCCCGACGTAAATCTGTGAACAGCCCGCATGTGAGCCTTTCGATATTCCTCGTCACCAACGGTATTATAACATCCTAACATAATTTGTGCAAGAGATTTTTTAGCACCACATTCCCCGCAATCGGTGAAACTGGTATTTTGGGGTGTGCTTCGTGGTATCCTCTTAATGAACACTTTGAGCAGGAGGATACGTGTTGAGGATTCTCTTCCTATGCACCGGCAACTCGTGCCGCAGCCAGATGGCGGAGGGATTTGCCCGCCAGTTACTGAAAGGGTGGGACATCTGGAGCGCAGGCACACGTCCTGCCGAGCGTGTACATCCTCTCGCCGTACAGGTCATGGCGGAGAAGGGTGTCGATATCTCCACCCAATACCCGAAGACCATCAGCGATGTTCCCCGACCGGTGGATGTCGTGGTGACCCTGTGCGGTGAGGCGGCAGAAGAGTGTCCCACTTTCCCCGGCGCGCGTACGACCGAGCACTGGGGTTTGCCTGACCCCGCCCGCGCAACCGGCACGCCGGAAGAAGTGCTGGAAATTTTCCGAGAGGTACGCGATGAGATCGAACGGCGACTGAAGGGGCTGGCTGAGCGAGTGTAGCGGGAGGGCGGGGCGTTATGCGAGTCACTCAACAACCTCTTGCCCATAGAAGGGGCAAAGGTCGCGCAACGGTTCCTATTGCTGCGAGTTACTCTCTTCTAACGGATGGAGAGCGAAAGATGCCGGTGGTGAGGCTCGGCGTGATGCAGTACAGGATAACCGCGTTGACACCGGAACCGTCTGTTGATATGATAAGCACAGTCACTTTTTGAAACTGAGGGAGACACGATGCGAACGGGGGCGTTCTGGCAGTTATTTGCCGTCGGTGTGCTGGCGTTTTGGCTGACCGCCTGCGGCGGCAAAGAGGTCAACCGGGGCAGTATCGCTGGCACCGTTACCGACATTAACGGCGACCCGGTAGTTGGCGCACGGGTGTGGGTGGACGGAGCGGGAGAGACATTCACCAATACCAACGGCACGTACCTGTTGATCGATGTGCCAGAGGGTTTCAAGAACGTGCGTGCCCGTGCCCGCATCGGCAATCAGGACTGGACGGGCGTCGCGCTGGTACAGGTCTTCGGTGACGATACCACGCGCAATGCTAACATCTTACTCAGCCCAGCGAATTTACAGGGTTCCATCGAAGGTTTTGTGTTAGACCCCTACGGGGGGCGCATTGAAGGAGCGCGGGTCTTCGCTGCGGGCCCACTGACCTCCGCCATGGCTGTTACCGATAAAAGCGGCTATTATCGTATCGACGGTTTGCGCGGAGGATACGACTACCCGGTGGTGGCTTCCTCGCCCGGCTTTCTGAACGACAGGAAGACGGCGTCGGTGGTAGCAGGGCAGATTACTGCCGTCTCGTTCGCGTTGCAGGTGGCATCCGGAGTGATCCCTGCTACTCCACAGAATCTGGATGCGGTGGTGTGGACACAGCCGCGCGGTGTCACTCGTGCCGCCTCCCCCGAAATGGCGAATGCGCTGGAAGCCATTAAACGCCTGATAGACCCCAAGCGGGCGCAGCGACGTGCCCTCAGCCGTTTGACTCCCGCTGGCTCGTTCATTGAGATAGACCTGACATGGGACTATGTGGAGGATAGCCGACGGCTGGGCTATGGTATCTACCGCGCGCGCTCGGCGAACCCCGCCTCCGTTCCCGACAACGCCATTGCCTTCCTGCGCGACCCGCTGGCAGACCTGTTCGCTGACCTGGACGTGCAGCTGACCCCTCGCGTCACTTACTACTATCAGGTCGTCGCGGTAGGAGCCAATTTTGACCCCGACACGGGCGCGGGGGCGAGCAGTCCCTCGAACAACGCCAGTGCCACCCCGCTCGCACCCATGAGCACCTTCTCTTCGCCTCAGCACGGCGCGACCATCACCACGTCTACACCGACTTTGCGCTGGGACAGGCTGGACGGCGCAGCCTACTATCAGGTTATCGTCTTTGAAGGCTTCCCCGACATTAACCGCGACCCCCTGTGGCCCGCCGACCTGAACAACCCCGGCAACAGCCGCGTCAATCACCCGAACAACAGCACGGTGTATACCGGTCCCGCCCTGCAGCCGGGGCAGACTTACTACTGGGTGGTGGTGGCGTTCTCGTCGGACGGGCTGGCGCGCAGTATCAGCCCGCTCTGGAAGTTCACATATCGACCATGAAGGAGTTCTGCTGGCAATGAGAATATGGTCTGTTGCACTGTGCCTGCTCGCAGCGGCATCTGCGTGGAGTGCACCTTATCGCAACGTGGTCAATGTGCCCTTCAACACGCGCTCGGACGGACCGCAGAGCGCGCTGGTCATCGATGTCCCCGCTGGCACGCGCAGTGCCGCCGGGCTACGTCAGCTAGTTTTGCAGAAAGCGGTGCCAGTGCAACGCGAACAGGTGCGGTTGATGGCACAACAGGTGCGGCGTTGGAAGCAGCGCGGCGTGCTGCCCAAAGATGCCCAAATCGCTATCGATACGCTGGTCGTATTGCGCGAAAACGGCAGGATTATCACACCGCCACGTACCCGCTACGGCAACGGCACGCTATCATTTACCTTTGAGGGGTGGAACGCGACGCAGGAGGCATTTCTGCGGCGAGTCATCGATACAGCCGTGCCAGTTATCGAAGAGGTGTACGGCAAGCCAGCCATTAGCGGCACAGTCAAGGTTGTCAACTACGACTTGCAAATCGGCGACCGCGACGCGGTGGCAGGCGGCATTTTTGACGCCTCCACGAACGAGATACTGTTCCCCGTTTATAATAGCCAGAACTCTGTGGTCATCAATCTGGTGCATGTGTTGATTCATGCCTTCCATGGACCCCTGATTTTTGACTACGATGCGTGGGAGGAGGGCTTTGCGCGGGCGATGACTCTCGTGGTGGCGCATCGCGTTGCCCAATTGCTGGGCATCCCCGATCCGGATGGCTTCTTCAAGACCGACCCGAATTTCCATGCCCTTCCCTTCTACGACCTGCTGAACCAGCCCGCTCTGGGCAACAACGTTTTCATTGCCCCTTCGCTGAAACAGCTTCCTATCAGCCCAGGCTCGCTGGGCGGGATGTATCTGCCGCGGATGCAGATGGCAGGCTCGGCATGGCTCAAGGTGTATCTGGAAGACCCCGACTTCTTCAAGAAGTTCAATGCGCAGTACTACGCCCAGTACAATCCGAACGAGCCGATTAAGCTCCGCGGCGACATTCCGCGACTGAAGGCGATTGCTGCCAGCGTGCTGTCGAACGGAGGCACCGTGGAAGGTCTGCCCTTTGACCTCTGGTACGAGCGACAGTATGTGCTGGACACCAGCGTCTCTTTCGGGAGAAAGATTTACGCATGGGTCGTCCCAGACCGTGCCGACGAGGGACAGGACAACCCCGGAATCTCGATGGTGCTGATGTACTATCGAACCACCGCCGACGGAGATGAGATACCCCTCAGTGGCGTGTGCTATCCTGTCTACTGGGACTACAACCAGCAAAACCGCCTGTTCCTGGGCGCGCAGTACGAACGCATCGACATCGTGGACGGAGAGGGCACGGTCGCGCCGCTGTTCATCAACATCGGCGGGGCGCAGAGAGTGCTTATCGACCTGCCACTGGAAGGACTGCATCTGCGCATCCCCTATGCGTCGGGCTACGGTGGCACCAAAACGAATCCAAACAACCTGTACGCAACGGTGCTGGGGCTGGACTCCGGGACGGTGCATATCCGCAACAGTCTGGGCGTGGAAGGAAGCGCCGCGCTGGCACAGGGTGGATTCGGCGTCAATCTGCCTGCACCCGCCTTTGAACAACCCGCCAGATACACCGTCACCATCAAGGACACAAGCGGCAACACGGTGGCAACACGGCGGGTGAATCTGGGCTATCAGGAGGCAGTGCTGGTGCTGGAGGCTTCCGACAGCGCACAGACGCTAACGCACAGCTTCTCCGCGGGGCTACAGATGATTTCCCTGCCCATTCTGCCCTTCGCCACCGACAACGCGGACGCACTAGGGTTGGCACGCAGTCAGCTGTTACTGGCTCACTGGAGACAGGACACTCCGGGCGAAAACAAGTATCTGCTCTATCCCACCGCGCCGCCCTTCCGACCAGGCGTGGGATACTGGGTGAAACTGCGCAGTAACATCATCGCGGATATTCGCGGCGTCACACCGCGCTCCGACCAAAACTTCACCATCGCCACCACCTTCGGATGGAACCAGATTGGCAACCCATTCACCACGCCGGTGGACGTGGCGGATATCGAAGTTCAATACCTGCTGAATGACCCGGTGCCCTTCGCCACGGCGGTGAGCAAAGGCTGGGTGGGCGGAACCATCTGGCGCTACAACCCGACGAACAACAGCTACGAACCGGCGACCACTCTGCAGCCGTGGGAGGGTTACTGGCTGCGCGTGCTGGTGGCGGAGGGCGTGACGCTCACTTTCCCTGCGCCTGCCACTCGCACCCGCAATACCGTGACCCGCATGGAGATGCCCCAGCCCGACTGGCTGGTCACGCTGACCGCCACCGCAGGAGGCTCCTTCGGGAGGGTGCAGGTGGGACAGTCTCGCACTGCCAGCACGGGCTTCGACCCCGCCTTCGACCGTGAGTCGCCGCCTGCGTTCGAGCAGATGCTGGGCTTCAGCATCCAGAATACAGACTGGGGTGCTTACGCCGGTCGCTACGCGGTGGACGTACGCGGGGACAACACGAAAACCGCATGGAACCTGCAGATACGCACTCCCGCTCCCGAAATGGACGTGACGCTGACGTGGAGCGACCTGCGCCCGGTGCCAAAGCGCCTACGCCTTATACTAGTAGATGCGGTCTCTGGCAGGCGGTACAACCTGCGCACGGTATCCTCCATCACTCTGCGAACAGATGCCTCCGGCACGCGCCAGCTGCAACTCGTAGCGGAACCGCAGGCAGAGGGTAGTTTGCGCATCGTGGGTCTGCGGGCACAACGCACGCGCGGCGGGGCGGTCACCATTAGCTTCAGCCTCTCTGCCGACGCGCAGGTGATGGCGGAAGTGCTCAACGCCTCCGGCACACCGGTTCGGCTGTTACAGCAAGGTAGACCCTCGCGTGCGGGTATGCAGTCGCTCGTGTGGGATGGGCGAGACGGTGGCGGCGTCGCTGTGCCAGCTGGCGCATACCTGCTCCGTGTCCGCGCGCAAACCGAGGACGGAACCTCTGCACAGGCAATCTTACCGATGGTGGTCACCCGATGAAAGAGATAAGACGGTTTCTGTTTGCCATTCTGGCGGTGCTTCTGGGAATGTGCTTCGCCTCGTGCGGCGGCGGAGGAGGAGGCGGCGGTGGTGCAGTGACCATACAGGGACTGGTGAAACGCTCGGATACGCGCGGGCTGCCTGACGCAGGCACCACCGTCACCATCGCAGGCAAAACGGTGCAGGTTACTAACGTGCAGCAGAACCGCGACGGACAGGATTACAATTTTGAGGTGATTGGAGTGCCTTCGGACGCCAGTGAGGGCACGGTAAACCCGCCGCCAGGCTCTTCCGACACTCCAGCGACCTTTCCCCTTCCGCCTCTCCCCAGCAGCGGCACGGTGTACATCGGTGAGGTGTTTATCGGTCCCAACACGGGCATTGCGAAAGCCACGGGGAAAGTGGTTTCGGCGGAGACGGGGCAACCGGTTGCCAGCGCGAAGGTGACCATCGGTGCATTCACGACAACAACGAACAGCGCGGGAAACTTCTTCTTTGACCGGCTCGTAGCACAGACCAATCAAGGAAGTATCGAGGCGACCGGTTTTGAGAAAAAGGTATTCGCCATTGACCCGCCGCTGTCTCCGGGCGACAACGATTTGGGGGAGATACGCCTCGCACCGCCTGTCAGTGCTGACCCGCCCACCAGCCCCTACAACCTGCTCGGCAGGGTGATTGTGCCCTCTCCCGACTCGCCGGTGGGTGCGAGCGTGTTGGTGCTGGATGCCGACACGCAAACACAGGTGGATAGTGCCGTCATCACGCGGGACTCGGGCGAGTTCCGCTTCTGGGTACCGCTCGGGCGCTACATCCTGCGAGTCTCCAAATCAGGATATATCACCGTGCAGCAGGAGGTCACTCTCACTGCGCAGAATCAACCGTTAACGGTGAACGTGAATCTCACCCGCTAAAAGCGGTGCGGCGCAGCAGGAATCCGGGTGGGTCACGTCGCAAGAAAGAAAGGGCGTTTGACTCAGAACTTGCGAGAGAATCAAGGGAGGAACAGGCTTTGCGACAGGGAACGATGAACTCGTTTCGCATGATTGCCGCGCTGGTGGCGATGGGCGCGCTGGCGCTGGCGGCGATGGCAACGCTCAACGGCTGTGGCGGCGGGGGCACGGGAACAGGCGTTATTCCGCCGACCGGATTGCTGGTGCGGGGGACGGTGCTTGACGAACAGGGACGGGCGGTCTCTGGTATCCGTATCATTGTGCTGCCCAATAACGTCAGCGCACTCAGCGGTAGCGACGGCAGGTTTACCATTGACGCGGGAAGTGGCACAGCGCCCACCACCTTTAAGGTAGATGTCAGCAGTCGCGCGAGCGAGTACTACGAAGTCGTCGGTTACCGCGGGCGCAACGTGCAGGGCTGCTCGCTGAACTTGCCTGCACCGGTAGGGAATGTGATCGACATCGGTGTTGTGACCGTCTACTCGCAGGGCACGCCACCACCACCACCTCATGACATCTGCCCGTAAGCGCCCGGCTTCAGAGAGGAGGAGGCGGTTGTATTCGGTAGAGGTACTTTTTGTGGCGCTGGTGGTATGTATCTTTGCTGCTGCAGCGGCGGCAGACAACGGCGACCATCCGCGAAGCGCGCTTCGTCCACCCGCTGTTCCGCTGGTCACTCATGACCCCTACTTTAGCGCGTGGAGTTTTGCCGACCGTCTGACGGACGGCTGGAGCAAACACTGGACGGGTGCGAATCATGCCCTGTGTGGCATCGCGCGCATCGACGGCAAGCCTTATCGCTTCATGGGTGTGCGCCCTGAATCCGTTCCTGTGATGCGTCAGGTGCGGCTACAGGTGTTGCCTACCCGCACCGTGTACACGTTCGAAGCGGACGGTGTCGAGCTGCAGATGACTTTCCTCACCCCCGCTCTGCCTTACACTCTGGAGGTGCTATCCCGGCCGGTTACCTATATCCTGTGGCAGGCACGCGCCACCGATGGCAAGCGGCACGAGGTCTCGCTGTATCTGGACGCCTCCGCAGAGTGGGCGGTGAACACTACCGACCAAAAGGTGGTCTGGTCACGGTATCGGATGGGGCAGATGGACGTGCTGCGCGTGGGCACTCAACAACAACCTGTCCTTGAGAAATCGGGAGACAACCTGCGCATCGACTGGGGATACCTCTATCTGGCTGTGCCGCGGCACTCAGGAGATGAGACCATCATCGCCCCGGAACATCTGACACGCAACGCCTTCGCGCAAAACGGCAGGCTACCCGACTCGGATGACCTGCGAATGCCCCGCCCCGCCCATGACGACTGGATTGTGCTGGCGTGTGCGCTTCATCTGGGAGACGTGGGCGAGCAAACCGTCTCGCGACACCTGCTCATCGCTTACGATGACCTCTTCTCCATCGAGTATTTCTACCGCAAGCTGCGCCCGTACTGGCGGAGGGCGGGAATGGAGATAGACGAACTGCTCCGACAGGCAGAGCAGGATTTGCCCCGCTGGCAGGAGGAATGCGCCCGATTCGACGAAGAACTGCTGGCAGACCTGAAAAAAGTGGGCGGTGAGAAATACGCGGACTTATGCACGCTCGCATACCGGCAATGCCTCGCCGCGCATAAACTGGTCGCCGATTTCGACGGCACGCCGCTGTTCTTCTCCAAAGAGAACTTCAGCAACGGCTGTATCGCCACTGTGGATGTGACGTATCCATCCTCACCCTTCTTCCTGCTGTTTAACCCCGAACTGCTGAAGGGGATGCTCACGCCCGTGCTGGACTACGCCCGCTCGCCGCGCTGGAAGTTTCCCTTCGCCCCGCACGACCTGGGAACTTACCCGAAGGCGAACGGACAGGTGTACGGCGGCGGAGAACGCTCCGAAGAGAACCAGATGCCGGTAGAAGAATGCGGCAATATGCTGCTGATGGTCGCCGCGCTGGGGAAGGCAGAAGGTAACGCGGATTACGCAAAGAGGTACTGGAGCCTGCTGACTCAGTGGGCAGAATACCTGCGCGAAAAGGGACTGGACCCCGAAAATCAGCTCTGTACCGACGACTTCGCCGGTCATTTGGCACATAACACCAACCTGTCGCTGAAAGCGATACTGGCTCTGGGTGGATACGCGATGTTGTGTCGCATGGTGGGTGACACCGCTCGCGCCGACGAGTATCACCGCCTCGCCCGCGAGATGGCGCAGCAGTGGATGCGCATGGCAGACGATGGCGACCACTATCGCCTCGCCTTCGATAAACCCGGCACATGGAGCCAGAAATACAACCTTGTTTGGGACCAGCTGCTGGGTCTGAACCTCTTCCCGAAGGAAGTCGCGGGCAAAGAGATTGCGTATTATAAAACGAAGATGAATCCATACGGGCTACCGCTGGACAACCGAAGCCAGTACACCAAACTGGACTGGACGGTTTGGTCAGCCACACTGGCGGAATCGGGCGAGGATTTTAACCTGTTCATCGACGCCGTGTGGCGGTGGATGAATGAAACGCCCAGCCGGGTGCCCCTTACCGACTGGTACTGGACGCACGATGGCAAGCAGGTGGGCTTTCAGGCGCGGTCGGTAGTAGGTGGCGTGTTCATCAAGATGCTTACGGACGCCGACGTGTGGCAGAAGTGGCTGGCGCGGTGCAGACGGTAACCCTGCCCACTTCTGTTCGTCTAACCATAGGAAAAATGCGTAACTGGCGCGCGGCGATACCCTCGATTGTGGCTATGCTTTGCATTGCCGGGCTGGCGTGGTGCGTCCACCGGCTTCAGCAGATAGACCCCTTCGCTCGCCTCAATCCCCTTTACGCCGACGCAGGCATGGGTAACGTGCTGGTGCGTTTCAGCGAAACAGAAGTGGTTGCTCGCCAGATCAATACTCCTCTGTGGCGGATGAAGGTGCAACGTGCAGACCTCTCGCGAGACCGTCAGCGCTGGCTGCTAGATGGCGTGCAGGAAGCGGTGCTGTATGATGACGGCAGACCGGCGTGGAGGCTGACCGCCGCACAGGCGCTGTACGAAGGCGCATCACGCTTTCTTCAGGTCGCAGATGCCCACCTGTATGGCAATCCGGTTCGCCTGACCTGCTCCCAGGCAACATGGCGCGACCAGACACGTGAGCTGCAATGTATGGGCATCATTCGGGGATTCCTGCGCGACGGCGAGTTCACCGCACAAACGCTGCGCTACCTGGGCAGACAAAAGCGTCTCGTCGCGGAAGGGGTGCGCCTGACCATGCATACATCGCTAGAACCTGTCGCTTTCCTGCAGGCGGAACCCCCGGGGCAGAACAGCGGCGAGAAGCAGGCTAAAACCCGTCGGGTGGAAATAACCTTCAAACGCCTGGAGGAACAGCAAGGCAAAACTCGTATTGGCGAGGGACTGGTTATACGAGATGGCGACACCATCATGACCGCCGACCGTGCCGAACAGGATATCAAGGCGCAAATCATCCGCGCCAGCGGTAACCTGCGCGTCACCGACCCGCGCGTGGACCTCTCCGCAGACAAACTCACCATCGAACTGAAGGAGAAGCGTGCGGTACTGGAAGGTAACGTCAAAATCCTCGTCAAGCCCAAACAGTCGGAGGAACAGGTCGCCCAGCCAGCCAGCGAAGAAACCCGCTCGCTCAAAACCGAGATGCGTGAGCCGGTGCAGATTACCTGCGACCGCGCGGAGAACCTGTACCAGAAGAAAATTATCACTCTCACCGGCAACCTGAAGATGGTGCAGATACTGAAGGAGAGCGGCAAGACACGCACGCTCACCGCGCAGAAAGCGGTCTACAACTCGCGCACCGAGCAGGTGCAGCTGACAGGTGACGTTCACGGCGTGGATGAAAAAGGTCAGGAACTCATCGCTCCCGAAATCCTCGTCTCGGTAAAGGCAGGCGATGAGTGGCTGAAGATTAGCCAGCCGGGCAAGATGGTGATACTCGTCGAAGGGGAAGAGGAGACGGAGGAAACGCCCGCCGCCACCCAGCCAGCATCACCGACCACCCCACCCCAACAGGGACAGCGCTGAGGTGGGCAAACCATGTTGAAGATGTTCGGACAACCGGTTTCCCGTGGTATCGCCGTCGGTACAGCGATGGTGCTTCGAGCCACCGACCTGCGAGCCACCATAGACCTGTTCACCGCTTACGAATCGCGCCATCGGGAGCATCTGGGTTTCGTCGCAGTGTGTCGCGACATCGCCTTGGGCGAGGCGCTGTGGCGGGCGGGCGCAGGCGTCAGTGCCATCGTTGCGGAAAGCCCCGCCACGCCACAAAGTGGCGCTATCGGCGTACCCGCGCTGGTGGGCGTTTCGCAACTGCTGCTCAACGTGCGCGACGGCGACATCGTGATTGTGGACGCCAATCACGGCTTGCTCATCGTAGACCCTGATATGCGCCTGATGACGCAGTACCAGCGTCAGGAGATGCACCCCAGTGGCAAACGCTACGTGCTGGGATTGACGCATGAAACCGCCCGTACGCTGGACGCCCACCCCATCCGCGTAATTGCCCTCAGCGACACATGGCAGGATGCCGTGCAATCGCTGGAGGCTGGTGCGGACGGTGCCTTTTTAGATGCCTGTGCCAGCGAGCGGTGCCTGTTGAACCCGGCGGCGCTACACGCGCTGTTGCAGGGAGCGGCGGGCAAATCCCTGTTGCTGGAACTCCCTGTCCTGCCTGATGAGGCAATCTGGCGCGCCATCGCCGAGTCGACTCTGCAGATGGTTATCACCTTTGTCCTGCCCTCTCTACGGCAAGGCGAAGTGCATGCCTTTCTGGATAGCCTTCAGCAGGCACAAAACAGGCTGGAGGAAGAGGAGGGCGCGCTGCTCTTTCAGGATGCTCTGCTGGGCGGATGGACACTTCCCTCCCCCCTGCCCGATTTTCCGGAGGTCGCCAACGTCCGCGCCGTCTACCTGCGGGAGACGGCAGTGCGCAACTGGTTCGAGGCACAGTGGCTGCAGGAGCTGGAAAACCTCACGATGTTTGCACAGACAAGACTGCTGGCGCGGGGTATGGTGCTGGGGGCGGAAAGCGAGTGGTTAATACCCCTTGCCGTAGGAGTTGGCATCAGCGAACTGCTGTTACCTCCTTACCATGTCGCCTCCGCAAAAGAGATAATCCCCTACCTCTCCTACGAGCAGTGCCGTGAACTGGTGCGCAGTCTGCAGGTCACCGGCGATGCCTGCAGGAACCGCCAGAAGGTGCGCCGTTTTTACCGTCGCTTGAAAAAGCAGATGCAAAACGAGTAAACTTTCAGTGGGAAACTATTCTGCGACGGCAGAGAAGGAGGGAAACGACCATGACCACCTTGATTAGCCCCGAGCTGAACCGGGCGTTTAACGAGCAGATTGGACGCGAGCTTTTCGCTTCAAACCAGTATATCGCCATCGCCTCGTACTTTGACGGACGCGCGCTGAAGAAGCTGGCGGCGATGTTCTTCAAGCAGTCTGAGGAAGAGCGCGAGCACGCGATGAAGTTCGTGGAATACCTCAATGAGGTCGGCGGTACGGTGGAAGTACCCGCCATCAGCGCTACCACCAGCGAGTTCAAGAACGCGGAAGAGGCGGTGCGTCTTGCCCTGAAGTGGGAACTGGAAGTCACCCATCAAATCAACCAGCTGATGACGATGGCGGTCGAGCAGAAGGATTACGCGGCTCAGGAGTTCCTCGACTGGTTCGTGAAGGAACAGGTGGAGGAAGTCTCCACAATGCAAGACCTGCTGCAGATTGTGCAACAGGTTGGTGAACACTACCTGATTATGGTGGAAGCCTACCTGTCGCACGGCGGCGGGGAGTAATCTGTCGTCTGGTTGCATCGGGGGCTGGTTTCTCCCGATGCAGCCGTCATCACCAGTCGGTTACCACCTGGAAGGCGTGGTTTGTGCCGAGCCGTAAAACGACGCCACCTGCGAGGATGTCGGGTGGGAGTGCGGCTCACCTGAAGATTCGCCCTCCAGACAAATGCCCCGAGTCCCCCACGGCTATTGCCTTCATTCCGGTCTTTCGTGTAAGATACATTGGAGTAACCTGCGAAAGGTGTCTGAGAGCATGTGTGCGGTGGCGTTGATTTCTTTCATTCTGGCGTGGAAGTTTCCCATCTTCTGGCTGGTGTTCCTGTGGGCACTGTGGGCGATGTCGCGACAGAGCAGCGCGATGTACGACAACCGTTCCCAGCAGACCTCCTACCAGACGCCGCCTCCACGCACAGAGCCGCCTCGTGCCCGCAACACGCTGTACGACTTGCTGGAGGTCAGCCCTACCGCTTCGCCGGAGGTCATTAAAGCCGCTTATCGGCAGCTCGCCCTGAAATACCACCCCGATAAACAGCCGGATGCGCGCAGCCGTCAGCAAGCGGAGGAACGCATGAAGCAAATCAACGCCGCTTATGACATCCTTTCCGACCCCGCGCGGAGGGCGGAATACGACCGCCAGTTGCGCGAGGGACTCATCTAATGCACAAGGAGGGTATTTGCCATGAAGTGTCCCAAATGCGGTGCGGAAGTCAAGGAAGGACTGGCCGCGTGCAGTGTGTGCTTTGCGCCGTTGACGGGCGAAGAGGCTGAGCGCATCGCGAAGGCGGCGAAAGAGTCTCCACCGGTGCAACTCACCGCGCCATCCCCAACCAGAAGTTCCAGCGGCAAGGGAGGTGGAGCGGTCGCCGCGATACTGGTCATTATCCTGATCGCAGCAATCGGTGTGGCAAGCTGGTATTACTTCATCTTCCTGCGTTCGCCGCAGTATGCTGCCCGCCAGTTTCTGGACGCCCTGAAATCAAAGGACTACGAGAAAATATACCAGTCCTGTATGTGGACGGGGTTCCTCGGCTTCGTCAAGAGCGGACAGGATGTGCAGCGGGTTTTTGACATGGCGAAGCAGCTTGGTCTCGACATAAACATCGATGCCTACTCGATCCAACAGGTAACCACTGAGGAAAACCGCGCAACCGTCAAAACCACAGTAAGGCGCGGCGGCAAAGACGACGACTGGAACGTGATTATGGTCAAAGGGGAAGACGGCAAGTGGAAATGCGACCTTCTCGGCAGCGTCGTATCTGCGATGGGCGGCTCTCTCAGATTGCCGTCTCTGCCGGGATTGGGTACGGGTAGATGATACTTCCATAATAGGAGGGAAATTGTCATGCGCAAGATATGGCTTTCCGTTACCCTTTTGCTGATCGCAAGCCGTGCGTTTGCTCAGGATGACCTGTTCCCCTTTGTGGTGCCATGGGATGTTGCTCCAGCAGGCGTCGCGGACATGAGTGTCCTCCTGCATCGCCCTGCAGGAAAGTTCGGGCATGTGCACGTGGGCGCAGACGGACATTTTTACGTTGGCGCGCAGCGTATCCGCTTCTGGGGCGTCAACATGACAGCCGACGCCTGCTTTCAGCACAAAGCAAACGCGCCGAAGGTCGCCCTGCGCCTGGCTAAGGCTGGGGTGAACGTGGTGCGATTTCACCACATGGACGCCCCCTGGGCGAACCCCTCGCTGATCAACTATGCCGCGGGCGGCTCACGCCAGCTGAACACGCAGGCGCTGGATAACCTCGACTACTTCTTCGCGCAGCTGAAGAAAGTGGGAGTCTACGCCAACCTGAACCTGGTGGTGCATCGCCTGTTCTCTTCACGCGACGGTCTGCCCGCAGAGATAGACAGCGTCACCGATATGAAAGACCAGCACGTGATAGGCTTCTTCTATCAGCCGATGCTGGAACTGCAAAAAGAGTACGCACGGCTGCTGCTGACTCACCGAAACCCTTACACCGGTTTAACGTATGCCCAGGACCCTGCCGTCGCCTTCGTAGAGATAAACAACGAAAACGGGCTGATTCACGGCTTCCTGGGCGGCGTCACCGACCGCATACCGTCGGTGTTTCAGACTGACCTGCAGCGGCAATGGAACGAATGGCTGATTGCTAAGTACGGCAACACCCAGGCCCTGCGCCAAGCATGGGGCGAGCGCAATGAACCGCTGGGCAGTGAAATGCTGACCAACGGAGATTACACCAGCGGACTGAACGGCTGGATACTGGAACAACATGCAGGGGCGCAGGCTTCCGCCACGCAGTCCACCAGTGCACCACCGGGATATACACGTTCCGTGCGCATCGAAGTCACCAGGCCCGGCACACAGAGCTGGCACGTGCAGTGGAACCAGCCGGGATTGACGGTGGAGGGCCGACGGCTATACACCCTTTCCTTCTGGGCGCGAGCGAACACCAGCCGAAGCATCACCGTTGCCGTCGCGATGGCGCATGACCCGTGGTTAGGACTCGGTCCCTGGATTTCGGTGCCGTTGACCACTTCCTGGCAACGATTTGAATATACCTTTGTGGTCAGCCAGAGCGATACCAACGCCCGTGTACTTTTCACCGGCATGGGCTTGCAGACAGGTACCTACTGGATCACAGGGGTGTCACTGCGCCCGGGAGGCACTATGCGCGTACTACCAGAGGGACAAACGCTGGAAGCGAAAACCGTTGGCAACGTGCTGCGCAGTAACTGGGGAGCCACCCCTGAGCCCGTTCAGAAGGACTGGTTGCGCTTCTTGCGGGACATTGAGGAACGCTATTGGACCAGCCTGTACCGCTATCTGAAACAGGACCTCGGTGTACGCGCGCTGGTGACGGGCACCATTGTGGGCTGTACCACGCCCAACCTGATGGCACCGATGGACCTGGTGGACACTCATTCCTACTGGCAACACCCCGAATTTCCGGGTGGAAGCTGGGACAGTAGAAACTGGTTTATCCGTAACATCCCGATGGTGAACGAACGCGGAGGCACCCTCACCTCGCTTGCCCCAAAGCGGGTGCTGGGCAAACCGCATACACTGAGCGAGTACAACCACCCTGCGCCGAATACCTTCACGAGCGAAGGGTTACTGATAGCGGCGGCCTACGGGCTCCTGCAGGATTGGGATGCCATCTACTTCTATACCTACGCACACCGCCGCGATGACCTCAGCGCCCGCAGGATTACCGGCTTCTTCGACATCGACCAGCATCCCACGCAGTGGATAAGCCTCGTTGCCGCCGGCGCGATGTTCTTGCGCGGAGATGTGGCTCCTGCCCAAAAGCTGGTGGCGGTATCGCTCAGCCGCGAACAGGAGATAGAGACTCTGCGCGGCAGCTGGGCGTGGAGGCTGGTGGACGGTTCCGATGTCGGTCTGCGTGGAGAAATGACACTTAAACACCGTGTTGCCGTAGCCACAGAAGGGCAGTCGCTACCATCCGATGCCCTGCGTCCCGACCAGGTAAATACCTCCGGTAACACTCTCATCTCCGATACTGGGCAGCTCAAGTGGGACTGGAGCGTATCAGGCAAGGGTGTGATTACCGTTTCGTCGCCGCGCAGCAAAGCGGTCATCGGTTTTGGGGGAGGTAGGCAGTTTGACCTCGGTGACGGCGTGCAGGTAGAACCTGGCAACACCCGCCAGAACGGCTTCGGCGTGATTACGCTGACCGTCAAGCAGGGCGCGCTGTCTCCACAGGTAACCCAGACGACCCAGCTGCTCATCACGGCCACGGGCTATGTGCAGAATACGAACTGGGGCTGGCAAGAACTGGGTGACAACCGTGTTACCGTGCGCGACAACTGGGGTACTGCTCCGACGCTGGTGGAAGGCATTCCTGCCCGAATCACCCTGCCGATGCCTGCCGGTGCGGTGCAGGTGTATGCGCTGGATGAGCGTGGCGCACGCAAGGCGAAACTGCCTGTAAGCAGTGACTCTGGCGGCAGAGCGGTCATTCAGATTGGTCCGCAGTACCGCACACTGTGGTACGAGGTGGTCGCCACGGCGCGGCGAGCGGTCACGCCGAGATAAACGGTCAGATGGTGTGCATGCAGGAGGCTTCTGCAGAACTGCAGAAGCCTCCCATCATTTAATCCACCACGAAAATCACGCGGCACTCGTTCAAAAAGCCGGAGTTCTCGTTCGCGGTGAGCAACAGCCGCACGTCGTTGTCGGATAGCACGGGGTCTGTGCGACCGGGCGTTTTGGCGTAGCCGACTGCCCGCAAGATGAGCGGATGGCGTCCCGCACGCCGGTTTGCCTTCGCCTCCTCCAGCGTCTTGGCATACGCGACGATGCCCTGCTCTATCGCGAAGTCCGTGCTCACAGACACTGTGCCCCAAACCTCCGAACCGTCCTGTCGACGGATCTTGGGGCTCATGGCGGGGCGAATACCCAGCCCGAGCGTGTCGATAATCACGCTGGTGTAAGCGTTGCCCGATACCGCCGGTGCAGGAACCGGCGCAGGTTGCGGTGCCGGCTTTGTCACCACTGGCAACGGCTTAGCAGGCTCGGAGGACTGAGCGGCGACTTCTGGTATCAGGATGCGGCTGAGACCATCTTCTCCATACATGCGAACAGCCATCGTTACTTCCACCGCTGGCGCACCGTTGAGCGTGATGGTCCGCTCACTCACTACCTCCGCTCCCTTCACAAAGCCCCGCACCTCGGTGCGAATGCGCTCGTTCTTCACCTCGAAGTCTTCGGCATACGCAGTGGCATCCACGCGCACCCGGTCGGTCACCATCAGCAGGTTCTCCAGAGCCATCATCACGGCATAACGGCGTGCCTTCAGATATGCCTTCGCTTTGTTTGGCTCATTGGTCGGCATCGCGCCTATGCCCTTGCCGTAGATAACGCCGTACTGCCAGTCTATTTTGCCCTTATCCCCAATTTTCTCCACCAGACCAACCATCTGGCTTTGTGGCAGCTTGCTTTGCGCAAGCACCGTTGCGCACACAGCAAGGGCGATGAACATTGCCCCGTACTTCATGGCAAAACCCTCCTTCGCGTCTCGTTGTCTTTTGAAAGGTTCGTCTGTGTTGCCCGCACTGGCTCCTGCCCTCCCCGGCAACTCACCGCAACGCCAAACGTATCAAACTGGGCGAATGGCGCAAAATGACCACTCGCTTGTTACCTGCCTGCAAATGTAACAGTTGCCTGCGAAACAGAGCAGGCGTTGACCGCACCACAGCCTCTACCACTCCTTCACCCGCCTCCATGCGCTCACGTTCCACACTCACCACACCGCGAATGCCGCGCAGCTTGTCCGCGAACTGCGAGAGGGTTCGGTAGTCCGCACCGCGTATTACCAGCCGCACGCGATACCCGTTTTGCAGCTGGCTGACCCACGCGCTCAGTACCCGCTGCCCCAGCGCGGCTTTGCTCTCCTCCACCAGTTCTCGTCCCAGCGTTTGCAACGCCTCTCGACGCGCCTCCTCGTTCGAATTGAAGCTGAAACCGGTCGCTTCCCAGCGAAAAGGAGGCACTATCACCGCGCCCGTATCTGCCCACACCACGCGCACATCCGCATACGCTTTCTGAGTAGCGACCACCTTCCCCAACCCATACGGGGCATCCCGGTCACCAAGGCAGATGCCTGCCTCTGTGCGCACAGTGCCCGTGATGAACACCTCCGCCGGGTTGCTCGAACCGTCCGCCACATCGAAGCCCCTGACGCGCAAAGCATGTATCAGTGCGGCAATGCTGAGCGGTTCGGGCTGGCGCGTGTCGGCAGAGAGCAGCTTCACCCCGATACGGGGACGCTCTAAAGCGATGTACACCTCCGGTATCTCCCAGAGGTCCTTGACCGCATCCGCCGTGCTGACCACCGCCCGAATCCGAACCCTGACCAGCCCGCTACGGCTATCCCAGTCCGGCTCACCCAGCATTTCCCATCGTTTGACGTAGCCCTGACTGCGGGTGCGTATCGTTTCCCACACGACCTCGAAGTTCTGCGCCAGTGCTTCGGCATTGACCAGAACGCCCAGTGCTTGTTCCACTGCGTTGCGCTTGGCGTCCAGTATCGCCTCCTCTATCGCCGCGGCGCGGTCGCTGCCGATTGCCGCCATACCAGAGGCGACAATCTCGACCTCCTGCGAGACGGCTGGTGCCCCTCCGCCGATGACCATCAGCACAAGCGCAACGATGAGAATACGCATCTCAGTCCACCAGGAAGACCACACGCCAGCGTTTCAGGAAGCCTCCCTGTCTCTCTGCCTCCAGCACCCGCTCTGCATCCGACACGGTAATTACCACCGTGTCTCGGGCTGCACCTTTCACCTGTATCGGGCGCACGTATACCGGATTGCCCCCTGCTCGCTGGCTCTGTTCCTCCATCTTCACAAAATCTGCGATACCGTATTCCTGAATGTAGTCCAGCGGCGGTACGTTGCGAGGGTCGGGATAAATCTGTCTGCCATTCGTGTCGATGACCACCGGGCTCATACAGGAACGCATCCCCAATCCCCTGGCATCGACCACCAGTCCCGTCCATGCTCCCGCAGATGCAGAGGTCGTTGCAGGCTGCAAGGAGGCTATTTGTGCAGTGGGAGGCGGAGGCACGAGCCTCGCCAGTAACCCCGCCAGCTGTCGTCGTTTGAGCACCTGGTGGGGTGAAGCCTCCTGAATGTCGCGAATATAGCCCTGCTGCCGCGCCTGATAGACATACGGACGTGACCAGGGTGGCAACAGTGCGAGTGCTCCCTCGGCGTATGGCTGTTCAGAGAATCGCTCCGGGGGTAGAGCCAGTCGGGTTAACGCGACCACAGCACGCAGTGCGTTCATCAGGTCGCCCGGACGCGAGGCATCTATCTCCAGCCTGCCTTCCCATCGTCGCGCAGCAGCCAGGCGGGAGATCACCCGCGCAAAATCGCCCACCGTCACCGGCTTGTCCGGCAGGAAGTAGCCGTCTGGCGTTCCCTGCATCCAGCCCTGTTGTACGACATAAAGTATTTCAGGGTCGTCCTGCGCATCTGCTATCCGCACGTTCGGAGAAGTCCACTTCGCCGTGCCGGGTTCCACAGAAGCGAGCTCCTGTCCTGTCAATCGCACGTGCAAACGGTTTGCCAGGTCGCCCAGCAAAATGTACAGGTCGCTAAGCTTGCCCTGCACGTTCTCCGCCCGTCCTGCCATCACCTTGCCAGTGCGTACATCCACCACCCGCGCGTTGATGACTATCTGGTTACCGCGCAGGTAGAAACTACCCACTATAATCGCATCCGCACCGACTAGCTTACCGACCTTTCTGGCTTGAGCGGGTTCCGTCAAACCGGTGCTCTGGAGACGCAGCTCCCGCAACGCCTGACCGAGCTGCGAGCGTTCCACCAGCGTGATACGCTCGGACTTCGCCAAATCCGTACCGAGCGTCTCGGCTATCTCCTGCCCGATCTCCGCAGGCTTACCCACAAAATCGCTGACCGCAATGACCTCACCAGCCGCTTGTGCGATAACCGCACAAAGCAGGAGACCCCAGGACCACATCCATCTCCACATGACGGCACGCTCCTTTCCTTGTGCCCTCTTAACGCTCTCCCGCAGATACAGACGACGCCGGTGCAGAAGACGTTATCCTGCGTTGCAGCTGCTCTTCCGTCAGGCGCAACAGCATCGCCAGATGAGCGCGGGT
This sequence comes from Bacillota bacterium, assembly GCA_023511455.1. Classification (NCBI taxonomy): domain Bacteria; kingdom Bacillati; phylum Bacillota; species Bacillota bacterium. Next base: position 18,500 of record JAIMBJ010000015.1, on the reverse strand, counting down.
GAGAGGCTTGTGAGGGGTATTTCCCAGCCACGAGGTAGCCCATTCAGGCACATCGAGGAAGTAGGACTGTCGCCCTGTAACCAGCGCCCCGACGAGGCGCACCGCCTCCATCCGGCAGACAACGTTGGCTCCATCACCAGATGGGAAAAGGCGGGAGTCATCCATCTGATAGCGTCGGGCAAGGCGACGTAAGGTTTCATAGAGATAACGCCCGGTTACCGGCTCGTGCGGACGAAACGACCCATCCGCAAACAGCCTCATGCATCCCTTCGCCAGCGCAAGGGCGATAGCCTCGCTTTCCGGCAGGTTTCCCCAGTCGGGTGCGGGCGTCTCAGGGCTCCGCGACAAGCCAGTGTCTTCAGCAAGGGTCGTCCTGTTCACAGTGGGCACGGCAGGAGGCGTGACAAAACCGGGTAGGCACTCACCGGTCAACTGGTAGTGCAGAGCATTTGCCAGTTCATGTGCCAGCGCGAAAAGCTCATCGCTCCAGCCTTCCACGTTGACCGCTGCTCCCGCATAGAGCGCGCCGGTGCGCACATCCAGCACACGGGCATTCAGTATCACCCTCTGTTCGTTGACGCTCAGGCTACCGATAACCACATGGGTTGCCCCGATGATTTTGCCGGCTCGTGCCATGTCACCGCTTTCCGTCAGGCCTGTCTTCTGCAACCGCAACTCGTTCAACGCCTGCCGCAGCTGCGCTCGTTCCACCAGCGTGAGCCTGCGCGATTTAGCCAGGTCGGTCAGGACAATCTCGGTCGCCGCCTGGCACAGTGCAGGACTGTCACCGGTGAAATCCGAGACCGCGAGCGCAAGCGGAGACCCTTGCTCGCCCTTGGTCGGCGTAGCAAACACCGCGTTGGCAAACAGTAAGATGAAAAATAGCCCGCGAACCACCGTTGACACCTCCCCCCTCTCGGGGTGAATCAATTATACAACGTGGAGCGGCTGTTGTCAATACGGCAGCAAGACAAAGGAGCAGGGTGATTGTTTACAAGAAGATTAAGGGCACAGGTAAAGCGCGGGTCAGACCATGAAGACCCCGTTGCCAGAGAAGACTCCCCGCCACGGGGTGGCGGGGAGTGCAGTTGCCGCCTTCACACGAGAACCTACGGCAGGTTCGCGATATTGTCGGGCAGTTCCTGGATCACCCAGTTACGTACCTTCGTCGAGTGTTTGCGATGGTAACGGGCGTGGCCGTCCACGTACACCGCATTGAAGCCCTCATTGTGGCGATAAGCAACGCCAGGACCGTTCGGGTTACGATGTAGGTCAGTGATTATATCCGCCCATGTCTCGATCCATCCGTCTCGGCTGTCCATGATCGCGATGACCTCAGCTGGACGCGATACCGCAGCCAGCGCGGTACCACGGCGAAGCCCCCAGTAGCGACCACCGTCCCACGGGCACGCGAAGCCTAAATCCGCAGTTAGTCCGTTCGCCCCATCGATGTAGCAGATAACCACATTCCAGCTGTAGCTGGAGTAGTAGACACCTTCGCCACACTGGGTACCAGGCACATCGGCAATTGTGGGGTCAAACCAGCCAACTCGTACTTTCTCGGAAGGACAGTTCTTGAGCCCGCGGTTCTTGACATACGGCTCGATCATATCAAGCCACCACCGATGCCCTAAACAGTTTTCGGGCGTGCCGAACAGGTGGGTGCTGCCGCCACCGAAGCGTTCATCGTAGTCCTGTACGTACATGGCGACCGCCAGCCCCAGCTGCTTGAGGTTGGACAGGCAGGATGCGCTTCGCGCTTTTTCGCGCGCCTGCGCAAACACCGGGAACAGGATGGCTGCCAGTATCGCGATAATTGCGATGACCACCAGCAGCTCGATGAGAGTGAATCCTCTCCGAGTCATTTGTTTGGTTCGACCTCCTTCTACTCAGAATAGGTTGGTATTGTCGGCGCGGTCATCTGGGGCTTGACAACCTCTTTCGGTTTGGTAGCCTGCCAGTAACCGATTGCGACCAAAATCAGTACGACCACCACCACAATCGCCACCACGAACGGTGGTATTTCTGCGCGCATAGATTGTTACCCCCTCCCTCGCCTCATGTGCGTCGGCAGTCTGCCGTAATACATTTGTCTCGATTTTAACATAGCTAAATAACTCGAGTCAATGCCCATTCTGCATGCATACGAAAAAAGACCGTATCAATACTGGGAAAAGCGAATATTCAACTTATCATTGATACTTTTCCAGCAATGCGCGGCTGACTTAGCACGCGAAGGAAATAGGTCGTTTTGCATCAAAATAACCATTGAGTTACTTCATAATCGTTGGAGGGTTGCTATGACTGCGGAAGAAATCCTGAAGACCGCTGATAGCCGCATCGAGAAGCACCGCAAGGCGGACTTTACCGTGAAAGTGGTAGACAGGCAGGGCAAGCCCGTCGCTGGTGCCCAGGTCGAGGTAGCCCAAACTCGTCATGCCTTCCTGTTCGGATGCAACATCTTCCCGCTGTTCTCTTATCAGGGTGAGATGCACGAGAAGTACGGCAGCCAGTTTGCTGCCCTGCTGAACTATGCCACTCTGGCATTCTATTGGGGCATGTATGAGCCAGAACGCGGTCGCAAGGGGCGCGAGGAACAGGAACGCATCGCCCGATGGTGCCAGCAACGCGGTATTGCCACCAAAGGACACCCGCTGGTGTGGCATACAGTGTATCCCCAGTGGGCACCCAACGAGGTAGACCAGGTAAAACCCCTTCTGCTTGAGCGTATTCGTGAGATTGTTTCGCAATTCAAGGGGTTGATCGACCGCTGGGACGTCGTCAACGAGGCGACCGAACCGAATATGCCCGTCAATGGCGTCAGTAACTGGATAAAGCGCGACGGGTCGGTGGCGGTGGTGTTAGAATGCCTGACCTGCGCACGCGAAGCCAACCCCAAAGCGTTTCTGCTGTACAACGACTGGTACATCCAACCTCCTTACGAGAAGCTGGCGGAGGAACTCGTCCGTCGCAACGCGCCCGTCGATGCCTTTGGCCTTCAATCCCACATGCAACGTGGTGAGTGGCCGCTGGAGCGAGCATGGCAAATCTGCGAGACCTATGCGCGGTTCGGCAAGCCGTTGCACTTCACGGAAGTCACCGTCCTTTCGGGACAGCACGGCTGGGAACTGCCACGCCCCTGGCGCACCACACCGGACGGCGAGGCGCGGCAGGCGGACTACGTGGAGAAGTTCTACACCATTCTCTTCTCCCATCCGGCAGTGGAAGCCATCACCTGGTGGGACTTCATGGACGGCGGCTGGATGGGCGCGCCGGCGGGTCTGGTTCGTGAAGACCTCAGCCCCAAGCCAGTGTATCACCGCCTGATGCGCCTTATCAAGGGCAAATGGTGGACGAAAGAGACCGTCCGCACGAACGCGCGTGGGGAGGCGAAGCTGCGCGGCTTTCTCGGCGACTATCAGGTCACGGTGAACGCGACCGCTGGCAGACGCACCCAGCAGTTCACCCTGAAGCGCGGCAGAAACGAGTGGGTGATCAGGCTGTAAGGAATAGGCGAGGGGCACGCACTGCGTGCCCCTCGCGCCGTTACCAAACCTATTTCGTGATACTTCATCGAAAACCGCTTCTGCTATACCCTTCCCGCGATTCGCTCGCGCATCCCCGAGAAAAACAGATGCACCAGTATCATGTGCATGTCTTCGATCTGCTGCATATTCTCGCAGGGCACGATGATGCTTTCGTGCGCGATAGCCGCCAACTTGCCGCCGCGGTAGCCCGTCAACCCGATGGTGTATGCGCCCTGCTCTTTTGCCGCTTCTACCGCGTGCAACACGTTGGGCGAGTTACCGCTGCCGCTGATGGCAATCAGCACGTCGTCCTTGCCCAGCCAGGTGCGCACCTGCGGGGCAAACACGTTGGTGTAATCGGTGTCGTTCGCCCATGCGGTGATGATGGAGATGCTGTCGGTCAACGCCAAACATCGAAACGGCTTGCCGAACAGGTCGTACAGGCACTTCTGGAAGTCGTTCGCAATGTGCGAGGCAGTGGACGCACTCCCCCCGTTGCCCACCAGCGCCAGGGTGCCTCCCCGATGATAGAGGTCTACCAGTCGCAAAACGATGCTTTCCACCTGCTCGACGGGAACCTGTGCTACCAGATGCTGCACCGTGTCCAGATACCCGGTAAGGTATGTCTTCAACATGCGTGTCCTCCGCTCCAGAATCTATCGCCATTATACCCTACCGGCAAATCGAATGCTAGCGCACCGAGACTTCCAGACGCTCATGACCTCTACGTCTTAAGTTGCTTCTTCCACTCGTTGATTTTCAGCAGAGCCTCCAGCGGCGAGAGGGTGGTTACATCCATCTTGTCCAGCTCCTCGATGACGGGATGTTTCTCCGCCTCGAAGAGGGTCAGCTGCAGCTTCTGTTTGTGGACCTTCACGCTGGAAACCGCCTCGGCGTCGGGGGCAATCGCGCTCGCCATGCCGCCGCGCTGCGTGGACTGCCGCTCCAGCTCGCGCAGAATCTCCTGCGCCCGCGCCACCACCTCCGGCGGCACTCCCGCCATCCGCGCCACCTGAATACCGTAGCTCTTATCCGTGCCGCCAGGCAGCACCTTGTGCAGCCAGATAATCTGCTCGCCCTGCTCCTTCACCGCCACGCGATAGTTGCGCACGCCCGGCATCAGGTTCGCCAGCTCGTTCAGGTAGTGATAGTGCGTGGCGAACAGCGTCTTGCAGCCAATCTGCACCAGCGCCTCCGCCACCGCCCACGCAATCGCCAGACCGTCGTAGGTGCTCGTGCCCCGCCCGATTTCGTCCAGCACCACCAGACTGCGCTCGGTGGCATGGTTCAGGATGGTGGCGGTCTCGGTCATCTCTACCATAAAGGTAGACTGCCCAGTAGCGAGTTCGTCATGCGCGCCCACGCGGGTGAAGATGCGGTCTATCAGCGCAATCTCCGCCTCATCCGCGGGCACAAAGCTGCCGATATGCGCCATCAGGCAAATCAGCGCGACCTGTCGCAGGTAGGTGCTTTTGCCGCTCATGTTCGGGCCGGTCAGCACGATCATGCGCTGCTCATCGTCCAGCACGCAGTCGTTGGGGATGAAGGTCTGCATGCCGAAACGCTCCACCACCGGGTGCCTGCCGTTGCGGATGCGGATGTGCGTGCCCGAATGCACCACCGGACGCTGGTAGTCGTTGCGCACGGCGACCTCCGCGAAGTTCGCCAGCACGTCCAGTTCCGCCACCGCGCGGGCGATGTCCAGTATCTCGGGGGCGTGCAGCGCGACCTCCTCGCGCACCATGCTGAACAGCTCCTGCTCCAGGATCAGCGCGCGCTCTTCCGCCCCCGTGATTTGCGCCTCCATCTCCTTCAGCTCGGGCGTGATGAACCGCTCGCCGTTGGCGGTGGTCTGCTTACGCATGTAGTCGGCGGGCACTTTGGAAAGATGCGGCTTGGAAACCTCGATGTAATAGCCAAAAACGGCGTTGTAGCCCACCTTCAGCGACGGGATGCCGGTGCGCTCACGCTCGCGCAGCTCCAGGTCTGCAATCCACTGTTTCCCCTCGCGCTGTGCGCGGCGGATGGAGTCCAGCTCGGCGTGAAAGCCGTCCCTGATGACGCCGCCGTCCTTCAGCGTGGCGGGCGGGTCGTCCACAATCGCGCGGGCGATGAAGCCAGCCAGGTCGGGCATGCCCCGGATGGCTTCGCGCAGGTGTTGCAGGCGGGGTGTTTGCACCGGCTGTAGCGCGGCGTGCAGTTCGGGCAGCACCTGCAGGGACTGTCTCAGCGCCGCCAAATCGCGCGGCGATGCCACCCCTGTGGCGATGCGCGAGGTGAGCCGCTCCAAATCGCCCAGTCTGCCCAGCTGGTGGCGCACCTCCTCGCGGGTGAGGGAGTCGTTCACCAGCTCCTGCACGCACTGCAGGCGCGTTTCTATCGCGTCGATGTCCTGTAAAGGCTCATCCAGCCAGCGGCGCAGCAGGCGCGCCCCCATCGCCGTACGGGTCATGTCCAGCACTTCGATGAGCGTGCCCTTGCGCGAGCCGTCCACCAGCGAACGGGTCAGCTCGAGATTGCGCCGCGCCGCGGCGTCCAGATACATGAAGTTATCCACCGAATACGTGGACAGCGTGCGGATATGCTGTAGCGCGGAGACCTGATTGCGCTTCAGGTAGCGCAGCACCATCGCCGCCGCTTCTAGACCGACCGAGTAGTCCTCACAACCGAAACCGCGCAGGGATTGCGTCTGGAAGTGTTGCAGCAACAGCTGGCGGGCATCGCGGCGGTCGGCATACTCCTGCGGGTCGTACAGGGTGACGGTAGCGTGGCAGGCTTCCTCGATGGCTGCCGCTAAATCGGTGGCGTCTTTAGGCACCAGGCACTCCGCGGGTTGCAGGCGCACAATCTCCTGCACGATGCGCGCGAGACTCAACTCCCCGCGGATTTCGGTGGCGAGAAACTCACCGGTAGAGACATCCACCACGCCCAGCCCCGACAGCTTTTCGCCCGCCACCGCCGCCACCAGGTAGTTGTTGCTGCGCTCCTCCAGCATGGAGTCTTCCAGCACGGTGCCGGGCGTCAGCACGCGGGTGACTTTGCGCTTGACCAGCCCCCTCGCGAAGCGGGGGTCTTCCATCTGGTCCATCAGCGCGACCTTGTAGCCCTTCTGCACCAGCCGGGCGACGTAGCGCTCCACGGCGTGGTAGGGCACGCCCGCCATCGGCACGCGCCCGTTCTTGCCGTCGTCGCGCCCCGTCAGCACAATCTCCAGCTCGCGCGCGGCGATTTCGGCGTCCTCGCCGTACAGCTCATAAAAATCGCCCACGCGCATCATCAGCAACGCCTCCGGGTACTCCGCCTTCGCCCGGAAGTACTGCTGCAGCATGGGGGTTTGGGGTTGAATTGTGTTCGTTTGCGACATCGCCAAAACGGGAACACCTCACCATGATTATACCAGAGCTGTGGAACTATGACGGAGAAGGATGCTGGCTTCGTCAAATGACTTTTGGTTTATGCGAGACAAAAGACATAAGCATTGTTTTGCACACGTCAAAAAACCATACGCAGGTATTCGCAACAAAAACCCACTAAATGTCCCTTCCAATTGTCTTGTAGAATTGTTCCGCCTCGATGACCGAATATGTCCTATCTCCAATGCCCACCGGACGACTCCACACGCATTGTCCTGGCTTAAGACGGTGTATCTCATCCTCTAACCCGCGAGCCTCCTCGCGGGAAACCCTTAGGAGCTTGGTTAGATCTGCCCGCTTAACTTGTGCCAATTGAAACAGGAAAACGTTGTTGATTAGCTCAGAATAGTCTACGGATTGGTTAGAGAAGTCAGATAAGGTTTGTGTGCTTAAGAAAACCGCAATACCGAAACTGCGTCCCTCTCGTAAAAGTCTGCCCAGAACGGGGTTGTCCTCCTGTAAGTAATGGTGTGCTTCGTCTAAGGCAATAATCAGACGAAGCTCTTGCCATCCCTCGCTGATCAAAGCATCGCCTTTGGAACGCATATCATAATACACATGGTCAAGTAGCAGATAGACGACCAGTTCCTGATAAGCACTCAGGGCACTCAAGTCGATGATGGTATTCCGCGCATAGAAAGGTTCGTTGGGAACGCTAGTAGTGCTATCTGCAAACAGTTCATAAGTAACAATTTTATCAAGGACGCCAGACACAGTGTCGGCCTCGCCACTCTGACTGAGATTACAGTTTGCTTCGGCTACTTCTCTCCAGTCTGGATAAGGAGGGGCCTTGCCTCTGCGCCGGTTGAAGGCTTCAATGATTGCTTGCCTCAGACGGTACTGCTGCTTTTCACCCATGCGGACTGCAGCAGAAAATGATTCCTGCATTCGCGCAGCGAAACGCTTAATTGTTTTTTCGCTGTAGTCAGGAAGAGCAAACAAGTGAATAGGGAGCGGGTCATGCTCAGGGTTTAGAACCTGTGCATTTAGAGACTGAACAAAGGATGTATCACGTGCGAAATCACCTTTATAGTCGAAGACCAGACAGGGTACACGCGCTTCTATCCCGCACAATTGTGCTAATAACGCCTTCAACAACTGTGTCTTACCATATCCCGACCGTCCTGCTATTCCAACATGCGGGCTTGGGGACTTTTCGGTATTATTAAACTCCCATTCGACCCGATTACTGCTGTCTACATCTGTGCCGACAAAAAGTTTAATTCCGTGTACCACGGGCCTCCATCTGTCTTGAAGTTGAAGATGACGGATGGTAACATACTGAGATATTTCTTTCAGAAAAGCATCGAGCCTGCCCCCAGAACCGTCCTTCATCTCTTGCAATAAGTACAAGCCATGATTCAGGTGTCCCCTGACCAGATGGGTTAGAGTCTCACTCTCCTCCGGCACGGATAAATCACGCCCGTAGACGAGGCTGAACAACGCCTCTACCCACGGGTCAGAACCGTTGCGAGTTAAAGTTTGCGGATTAAGTTCGTAACCAGTAGCGTCCTCGAAGCTAAACTCCTTTTTCCCATAAACACCCAGGGACAGACAAATAGCGAGCACTGCAACTTGATCACCACGCAGTCCAGTAAACTCGGTCAGATCGTCTTTTATCTTCTCTGCCCTTTCTGATGTTAGCACCCTTCCCAACGGCATATTCATCTTCCTCCGTCAGACGTCGAAATCGAAAAATCCCTTCCTTATTGAAGTGCTCTCCTTTGCCAAGTCATATTCCAGAGTGAAGGTTTGACACACATGTGGCTGGAGAGCTTGGTAGAGGTCTCGGGTAACCTCCGTGTCAGTAGACAACAATATGACTTGCGGGGCTAGATAAGGGTAATAGTTGCGCACAACGTGCTCACGATGCTCACTGTCCAGTCTACCAAGCGGCGTATCGATTAGCACAGGCAGCGTGGAACTTGCGCACTTGCACAGACCGGCAAGTAGCGATAGGGCAAACAGCTCTTTCTCCCCTGCCGACAGTGCCTGCTTGTCTAGCCTACCTTCACCCCTTTGCACAACGGACACCACAAACGTATCAGGCATTATCTCAACTCTGTCCAGCAGTTCGCCTTTTGTCCACAACCTGCGCAATGTTTCTGTAACGTGTCGCTCCAGCATCTCTATCTTCTGACTTCGCATCGCCTGCAGAAGTTCCTCAATCAGGTCTTTGACCTTACCCGCTAGCCTCTCTGCTTTGCGAGCCTTATCACTCCTAATTAGCTCATCGCGAATCTGTTGCATCTGGTTACGAGTCTTCTCTAGTTCACCTGGTATGTCCTTTTCTACGTATTGCTTTAGCGTCTGAAACTCTTTTTCCAGAGCACCTTTCCTTTCACTTAGTTCCCGCACGATATTTTCCAGTTCAGACACAGTTTTGCGTTGGTCGCCCAAATCACCCAACGAGTCCAGTTGCTGTTTTACATCCTCCATCTCTCGTTGCAATTGCCGCAGTTCTACCGAGAGTTTTACGACATCTTCACACAAGACTGCCTGTTTTAGGTGCTCACGCAGTACCGCAATCTCGGATTCTCTTAAGGTCGGAAGAGTGGCAGCCACGAGCGGCGGGTTCGCATTGCCATCTTCATTGCCGGATTGCTCCAATAAGTGGGCATACAAAAACTGTCCCACTTGATTTAGTGAATCAGAGGAAAGAGCCCGCCCACAGATGCATTCCGCATTCTCTTTTAGCAGTTGTACAAGCTCAGCGAGCCTCAGCTGAATAACCCTATGTGCCTGCTGCTGCAAACGGAACTGGGCTGATTGTTCTGAAGCAATAAGAAATTGCTCCAGATACGTGGCTACAAGGGCAAATGGCAAGCGCTCCGACATATTTATACGCAAACGCGATAGTATCCGATCTGATTGGTTTTGAAGCCGCAGGAGTCTACGGTGTAGTTCGGCATAATATTCATAACCGCCCCGAACCTTTTCCAGTTCCTGCGCCCGTCTTTGGATATCTCGGTTGATGCGCTGGAGCTCTGTTCTTACGTTCTCCATCTTATCACGGTAATCATCTGCTTTTTCTTCGAGCTCGCGGCATCTCTGCTCTAGCGAGCGTAGGACCTGGTAACTCTGACTACTGCTCTCACGAGCATAGTCATTTTGCACCTTTTCCAAGTCCTGTTGCAATGTTCTGAGAACTCTGAGACCCAGAATTGCTTCCAACGACTCGCCAATCTGCTGCGCAGTGTCTTCCTCTGTCTTGTCCGCAAGGTTCTTAATCTCTTCTCCATCAAAGAGAAAGAAGTCAGCAATGTCAGAAGGAAAGATCTGGTTAATAATATCCTCAGCTTCATCACCCTCATAGCGATTACCATCCACCAACACCTGAAGTTCGACATCCCAAGTACCTTGTGCCCAACCTCGCGTGTAATACCGCCTTTGCACCACATAGGTCTTATTATCTTCCTCGAACTCCAGTTCCATAGCCACATCGTTTTTGCCTTGTCGAGCGTTGACTCGGTTAACATAATCAGCAATGAGGCGAGGTTGCCCTTGGATTCCGAACAAACACACTTTTAGGGCAGTGCTTAGGGTTGTTTTGCCATGCCCGTTCATCCCGCCAATCAGGTACAAGTTTCGTCCCGTCTGCGGCGGCACAAACTGTATGCATACCCTATCGCGGTAGCATCCAAAGTTTTCAACACAGAAAGAACGGATAATCAACGTGGTATGTCCTCCTTCAGATACTTTTCAATAATCTTACGAAGGTCATTGTAGAGGTTGTGTCGGCGCCGCATATTTGACTTCATCAATTCTATTTCTAACATCTCGACAACCATGTTTATGGGCACGCCATGTCGTCTACACAAATCTTCCAGATATGTTTTGTATTCCTCAATACGGCTCATTTGCGACCTCAAATCAAGGGATTGGCGGCTCGATTATAATACGACCCATTTAGACCTGTCAATAGATGCGACAGACTGAGTGGCGCTGGGATTCACTGCGTATCTAAACTCATGCTGTGGCCTCAATTTTAGAGTAGAGGACAAGGTTTTCTCGCTAAGTCTCGATTGTCAACGCATCCACACGCTCACGAGCCACGAGCCGCCGCGCGTAGACCAAACACGCCCGAATGTCGTCGGGTTCCAGCCAGGGGTAGCCTTCAAAGATGGTCTCTGGCGTATCTCCAGCGGCCAGCATCGCCAACACGTGTTCTACCGCCAGCCGTCTTCCACGAATGATAGGCTTTCCCCCGAAGATGGCTGGGTTCACCGTAATCCGCTAAAGCAACGCTTCTTCATCCAGTGGACGCCGTTCCATACCTGTCACCCATCAGGATTATACCAGACCGCCTGAGCGCCTGCTACCTCCACAGACACAAGCCACCCTGAGCAGCACCGTGTTCCGAAACCGCAAGACAACCCACCCTTTCAGACTGCCTCGATATCCTCCAGGAGGCGCGGCGGTATCTCCGCAGCATACACCTGCGCAATCCCGGTCGCATCCGAGTTGTAAATGACATAACGGTTGCCCGGCGTGATGTAGGGATGGGTATGGGTATACTGCGGGTGTCCGCAGCTGGCGCCAGAAGAGCAGAGCGGAAAACAGCGACCTGTTTCCACGCTGCCCAGATACAACAAGCCGTTAGAGATGTCGTCCACCACGAAAAACCGCCCATCTGGTGAGGCAGAGATATGCATGAAACCGCTTTTGCGAGTCACCAGGCGTGCCTGCTCATCTCCAGGCGCACACAGGTATATCCCGCCGTCCTCCACAGTGAGAATTACCTGCCGCCTTGCGCCTACCCAGCACTCGTGTCCTGTCACGGGCGCGGTGTAGGGCTTGCCTACCGGAAGCGGCAGCATCTCTCCACTGGTGGCATCCACCACATACAGCGTGGCTCCCTCCTCGCCAACCGACCGCACGATGTTATCGTTCTCGTCCAGCAAGCCACCGCGGTTCCACTGAACGAGTATGTATTTGCCCTCCGACGGCTCGAACTGCACGTGAGTATTGAAGATATCCTCGTTCTCGTGGAAAATCTCCCAGGTTCCGTGCGCAAGGTCTATCCGACACAACCCGTACCGCCTGTCTCCCAGACGCAGGCAGCCGACCCAGTACCGCTCATCGGGAGAGATTGCGGTCGCGGATACCCATAGCGGAAGGGGGCACTCCTCAAAGCGAAAAACGGTCTCCACCTCCAGAGTTTTCAGATGCACACGGTTCAGGCAGGACGTGCCGTCCGTCTGACGAACGTAATACAGCGTGTCCAGAAACGGCGTCGTGGTCAACGCGCCGTTGGTTTCACCGATTTTAGCCGCCTGTCGCGTCGGCAAGTCATACACCCATAATTCCAGCCGGTTTTCGCCATACGCGAGGTCGCGCACGAAGGCAATGCGCTCACCATCCGTGGAGGCGTAGACCCATTCTCCGTAGATGTTATGGGTGGTGACCGAGGTACTCGTCAACTGCCACACCGCTGCTCCCGATAGTCGGTCCACCCCCCGATAGATGCCGTCAGCTAGCCAGTTTAGTCCGCTCAATGCGTTCCCCCTCCTTGAGCGTATTCGGTCTGACCACAGGTGGTTGAAAGAGTGGTCACCTTATTAAGGACTATACCAGACGTCCCTGTGCAGTTCCTGCTGAACCGGTCTCATCGCTCCTTAGCTGCCTGCCCCCCAACGTTTCTCGAGACCTCTGTGCACTAACCCTTCGACGAGCGGGCAAGGGATACCCTCTCAGACGGGAGAAACCAGCAGAATCTATATCTGACCAGGGCGCCAGCCACGGTATAGAAGCCTGTCGCCACGAAAACCGCGCAGGGCGCAATCGCCCTGCGCGGAATACTCGTGTGGGTTATCGCGGGGTTAAGCGGACCTGCGGCGCAGCAGACCGCCCGCCGCGCCGAGCAGTCCCAACCCAAACAGCGCCATCGTGGTCGGCTCAGGCACCACCTCGAAGTTGGTGGTGACAATCGGACCGTTGCCAAAGCGGTAGGAGATGTTGTCCACCGCGCCTTCAAAAGTGCCCCATCCTGAGCCGATGCCAGCGGAAATGGCATAAACATGGTAACTACCAATGAGATTCTTCATGTTACAAGCACACAAATCCAATTGCACCGTCCGAGGCAACACATCGAACGGAGGCACACGAACTGGTGGCATTTTGGAACGTAATACTGTCTTTCCACCACGTCATCCATTGGACGTTCAACACTTTGAGAAACATCCCACACGCTCAGAAATAACCACCGGAACAGGCCACCACGCAGCCGTTGGAGTTTCATCACATTTTCTTAACAATTCTGCACTCTGGTTGGCATGGAGCCAATCTATCGTCTGCTGCGACCCCGGATGCCCTGTCAGTGCATGGTAAAACCATCGTCCACCATCAGATGACACCCTCGCCGCCGGGTGGTATAATATCCGTAACGCCGAGTGAACTGCGGTGGTGCCGCGCATGTCCGTGCTGTCGGAGATTTTTAAGGGTTATCATCATTCCCTGCTCTTCTCGCGGGAGCGGTTCGAACACCTTTACCGCGACCGCCTGGAGAACGGTTGCGACTTCTATCACCGCTTCTTCCACCGCCTGATGATTCCCTTCCACGACCGCTTCCGCTCCGAGAGCGTGCGCCGTCGCCTGCGCGAGCTGGCAGAACGCCTCCTCGATACCGACAAAATCGACTTCGTCGCCATCGACGGAACCTGCACCCGCGACGCCTTTCAGGACTTCGTGGTCTTTTTCGGTGGGGCATACGGCGCGAAAGGCTCGGTGCGACTGAAAAGCGACCCGCCCGTGGTGCAATACGAACGCTGGGACATGAACCGCGATGTGTCCCTCGTTGCCTACGTACCCGTGCCTTTCGCCAACATCGAGGACGTGACCAACGCCGACGTGCAGGAGACCTTCGTGGTCTCCGACCACGATCGGGTGAACCTTTCGAACATCCACCTCAGCCTGATGCAGCTGGCGGAGATATACCTCGCCTACTCCGTCGCCAGTGCGAGCGCGACCGACTACCCGCGCCTCATCATGCTGGACCAGTCGCTCAGCGGGCTGATGGCGGCGGTATCGCACGGCGCGGGCACACAGCTCGCAGGCTATCCTTATGACCGCCGCGCGCTCGACGCCTTCGACATCCGTGTGGCGTTCGCCCATCCCATCTCGCGTGAGCTGCAGGTTCCATCCACCAAGCGGTTCGGGCGGCATCTCGCGGTGCTGGCGGAGTTCCATCACCGCAACACGCAAAGCCTGCCTCTGGACGACCTGCGCCGCAGCCTGAACCTTTCCGAAACCGAGCTGCACGCCGCAACAGGCATCCTCATGGGCAAGCCCGTGCCGCTGTGCGAGATGGACGGTCAGGGCAACCTGCGCACGCGCTACCTGTGCCGCGACTCGTGGCGCTACACCGTCAGCCTGTTCGAAAGCATCTGCGAACGGCTCTTTGTGGACAAAGACCCCTCCGCGCTGGTGTATGAAACCACTGACCCGGAAGACTCCACCGTACGCCGTCAGCGGTGGATGTCGCCCGAGGATGTGCACTTCCTCACTGCGGTGGGGCTGCGTGCGCTCATCGAAAAGTGCTGGGAACGCCACATCCTGCTGGTGGGCATCGTGAAGGACTCGGAGTCGCGCTACCTCACGCGCAACTACCTGGGCGTGATGAAGCATCTGGGCGTGTATCCCGAAATGCAGCAGATGAAGGTCGCGCCCCTGCCCTGGACAGACCGCATCTTTCTGGAAACGGTACCGCTGTACTGCGATACCTCGCTGGAAGCGCCGTGGAGCACCATCGAGTTCGACTCGGTGTTCCAGACGCTGCGGTTGGGGCGCGACGAGGTCACCGGCGAACCCACCATTATCGGCACACCCAGTCGCATCGGCGAGATTGTCTCTCCCGAACGGCTCTTCCTGCGCTCGCTGGCGCAGTTCTATCTGGACCGCCGCAAAAGCACGCCCCTCGCTGGACACGTCATCTTTCTGGACCGACTCGCCATGCCCAGATGGGACAAATCCGCCCTGTCGCACGATTTCGTCGTCAGCAACCCGCGCGTGGGTGTCATCAAGCCCCTGCTCTACCCTGACCGCGACGCCGACAACCCCGTGCAACAGGTGATGATGTACCTGCTGGACGTACTCACCCGCAATCACTTCCCGGAGGCCATCGGCTATCCCGACCCGATGCACAAGGCAGACTGGGGGGCGAAGACGGTGGGCAAACGCGCCCGCGAGCTGATACTCAGCAGCGAAATCCCGTTCCACTCCAACCCCATCGCCAAAACGCTGCGCCGACTGCGCGAGGAGAACCCACGATGAAGGAGAGATGGCAATGATTACCTTTGTCAATGGTCTGGAAGGCACGCTCATCCGGATGCAGGAGGACCCGGAAGCGCGCTACGAGTTCGAAATCTGGTTCGACTACACACGGCAGGCAATGAACCTGATCCGTGAAGGCGCGCTGCTGGCGGTGCCCAACTTCGCCTCGGAAGCAGGAGCCAGCCACCATTCCATCCTCGAAGTGGTCTCTATCCTGCCGTTGCACTACGGGCTGGGGGATAACCCGCAGGGTTACCCCGGTTTCGTGGTGGAGGCGGCGCGCAGCGCGGCGCGGGACTGGGAGGAGCAGGAACACGAGCCCACCGAAGATGTGACCAAAATCCGCTGCATCGCCATCCCCACCAATCTGGAGCTGGTGGAGCGCGATGGCAAAGCGCACCTGCAGGAAGAGAGCAACCTGCCCATGATCGGCGCGAAGGCGTTGCTGCTGGACACACCCTCCACCGAATACGTGCTGAACAGCGGTCTGCCGGTGGGCGTTCCCACCTTCACCGTGGGCAATCTGGTGCGCGACCCGCAGGTGGGCGTCAAAATCTCCGCGGAAGACCTGCTGCGCACGCACTTCGCCATCTTCGGTTTCACTGGCGCGGGCAAGTCGAACCTGGTCAGCACACTGGTGGACAAGGTGATGCAGGCGTATACGATGCTGGAACCGCCGCCCGACGCCCCGCGCGAGAACGTCAAAGTGGTGCTGTTTGACCTGATGAGTGAGTACAGCGTGCTGCTGGCGGACTGGCTGGTCAAAGCGCCCGATGCCGCGCTGCTGGTGCTGACCGAAGAGACCCTGCCCGAAGATGTGCTGCAGTTCATGGAACAGCCCTCGAACGAGACCTTCAGCCAGGCGCTTACTGCGTTGACACAGACCACCCTCTATCCCCGCGCGTTGATTGGCAGGCGCAGCGATTTCCGCTTTGCGTGGCGACGGCTGCTGAACCCCAAGGGCGCACGCCTGCATCTCTACCGCGAAAAGCCCCCCACGCTGGGCAGGCTGGTGGAGCGACACTGGCAACCGCGCGGCACGCTGGGCAGGAACGACGCCACCATCCGGCAGGCGGTGCGCAACTGGGTCATCACCCACTTCGACACTCCCTTCGACGAAACCAACGCCCGCAAAATCAACGACTGGATCGACGAGATGTTCGAAAACGGCTTGCTGACTACCAACGACGCCCGCGAGGCATTCACGGTGCTGCGCACCGCCGTCGAGGAGGCGCACCGCCGATACATCAGCCTGCGACACGTGAACGAGGCCTACCAGATGACGCTGGGCGACCTGATAGCCCGCCTGAACGACCCGCATACCTCTGGCTTATATGTGGTGCAGTCGCACGACCCCGACCGCCTGCGCGATTTCGCCGCCATGCTGGGCGAGGTGATGTTCGAGAACCGACGCAAGAGCGGCAAGATTAGCCCGCTGGTGGTGTTCGTCTTCGACGAGGCAGACGAATTCATTCCCCAGCGGCGCGAAGGCACGGACGACAGCTACGGGCGATCCCGCTTCGTGGTGATGACGCTGGCGCGGCGCGGGCGCAAGTTCGGTCTCGGAATCGGCATCGCCACCCAGCGCGTGCGCTACCTGGACACCAGCATCATGGCGCAGCCCCACACCTATTTCGTCAGCAAGATGCCGCGCCAGTCCGACCGACAGGCGATTGCGGAAGCCTTCGGCATCGCCGAGGAGATGTTCGCGCAGACCTTCAAGTTCAAAAAGGGCGACTGGCTGTTGATGAGCCACGACGCCATCGGGCTGGAAGCCGTGCCCGTGCCCATCCACTGCGAGGACGCTAATCAGCGCGTGGAAGTCTTCCTGAACCAGCTCAAGAGCGAGTGGCAGCGAACCCGCGAGGTGGCGCGCACCCGCGAGTGAGCCACATCCTGCTGATTCTGCGGCGCATCACCGCCCCTTGCGGCGCAACTCGCGAATTGCCCGGCCGATTTGCGACCTGACGTGAACGAAGTTCTCCTTGTCCATCCGGGATTCCAGCACCGGTATCGCTGCCCGAGTACCAGCCCTTGCTAAGGCCCCAGCGGCGCAGTAACGGATACGGGAGTCGTGATGCTCGACCAACAGTTTCAGCAGCACCGGTTCGGCGCGGGGGTCGCCCAGTTCGCCCAGCGCGGTAATGGCGTCCATCTGCAGAGTGACATCCGCATCGTTCTGCGCCACTTCCAGCAGGTCGGGCAAGGCGGATGGGTCACCGATTTTGCCCAGCGCGGTGGCAGCATTCTTGCGCAGTCTACCCGTGCCCGTCCGCAGCACGGAACGCAACAACTCCACCGCTTGCCGAGAACGCATCTCCCCTAACACACGGATAGCCACTGCCTGCATGTTCTCGGGCGCCTCGCATCGCGGAGGCTCTGTGATAGCCCTCAGCAACAAAGGAACCACCTGCTCGCCAAAAAGCGGCAATATTTTATCGGTAAACCTGCCCGGACCGCCGTTGCCAATGGACTGCAGGATGGCTTTGACGGTCTCGGTCGTGTCCATGCCCTTCGTGCGCACATGCCAGTACAACCACTCCGGGTCCTTCTCGCCCGGCTCGAGATGGTACTCTGCCCCTGCCCACGGCATGAGAGTGGGGCCATACAGAAACAGCACACCCTCCAGTTCGGACAGCACCCTTTCATCCTCGAATTGTGCCAGAAAGTGCAGGATGGCAAACTGATTGAACAGCCACTGCGCCTTCGACATCTCCTGCCTCGCCTTTCGCACCGCTTCCAGAACGGCTGGTACCGTATCGGTTGCGCCCATCCTGGCAAGGGCACGAATGCCATAGCCCAGCCGCCTTATCGCCATTGCTCTCCAGCGCCCATCGGGCGAGAGCGCGTCGGGATACCGCGTCGCGTTCTGCACCCAGTCCAGCATCGTCTGTTTGTACGCCTCGGCACCCTTGGCGCGCGCCCGGATGCGCTCGATGGTTAACTGTGCCACAGCGAGGTCTGCCTTCGTCGCCCAGTCGTTCATCGCCTTCCTGCGCTCCATGAACTGCTCTATCGCCGGTATCAACTCGGGCGTGCCCACGTCTCCCAGACGATTGAACACGTAGGCATGGGTTTCTACCTGCAAGATAGCCTGCGGGTCGGAGAGGGGCTCGAGACTGGGTGCTCTCTTGCGATTTTGAACAAACTCGATGTGTTGCTCCAGGTAGCGCAACAGCGTTGCGGGGTCCTTTTCCGACTCGCGGTAGATGCGCACCCACAGCTCAGGCGTCTGGCGCATCGCGATGGCAGGCATCACCAGCGGGTCTTTGGGCGCAGGCAGGTCGGC